>NZ_JAGGKL010000012.1:35000-72409 GCF_017873625.1 Methanobacterium petrolearium
TATCTTTTTTGGGAGCATCACTTTCATTTTCTTTGGATTCTTTGTAGGCTAAAAATGCTGCATAAGCTACTCCCAGAACCAGAGGTCCTATTATAAACCCTACCAGACCTAAAAGTAGTGGTCCGCAGATGAACCCCAACAGAAATATCATGGGATGGATATCTGCATATTTACCAGATATTTGGGGCCTTAAATACATGTCCAGGATGCTCAAAGCAAGACTCAAAATAACCACCAACACCAGACGCAGGTAATTACCTGCAAAGAAATCATAAATAACTAAAACCGTATATGTGGGCCAATGGCCAATGAAAGGTATTACCTGGCAAAATCCGGTTAAAATTCCCAAAAATAGCGAATAAGGATAACCTAAAAGGTAGAAACCTATTCCAGATATTGCGCCCACAATAATAGCTGTCAGGAAGTGTCCGAAGAAGATACTTTTAAGTACATTGTCAACTTCCCGGAAGAGGTTATCAAAAAAACCCCTCCTATCATTGGGTATAACAAAATCAACATATTTCCATAGTCGGTCCCCATCTCTGGCTAAGTAGAAGGTGGCTGCGAAGAATACAAAAAGTTCCAATGCCAAATTAGGGAGTGATTGCACCAGACTAACCAGATAGGATGCAAATCCTCTTAATATATCAAATAAAGCTGTTTCCACGAACCCTGATGCTGATCCCAGGTAAGGATAGACATCAGCTGGGATGTACTGTTGGACCTGGGTGGAATTCTGGATGGATTCTGTGGTCAGATCACCTATATTCATGGATTCAGCAGCAGAGATAAGTGTGGGGGCAGAATGTATAAGCGAATCAATACAGTATACTAAAATGGCAATTAAAGGCAGTATAATCACCATCATGGCCACCAGTATGGCTACAGACTCAAATTTAAGAAATGGTTGGATTTTTCGGGCTATAGGACGCACTGCGTAGGCGAAAACCGCCGCCAATATAATCATGCTCAGCATGGGTGTGAGAATTATCAGTGATAAAATTAGGAGTACCAATAACACAAATATAGCTGATGTTAAGGTCCCCTTAAGTTTGTAAATCATTATTATCAGTTCCCAACTTGATTACAGCTTTTAAAATTAATTTAAAGCTGTTAATTTTATAAAAATATACACTTTATCTATTTAGAGGCATTATAATCTGTTCATATTATTTATCAGTTTATATTTTCATCAAAAAGTTAATTTCTTTCAGAATGTGTGTTTTGTGCCTGATGCATCCCTTCGGTAATGTCCAAATTCTGATATCATGCGTAGCTGGTCTCCCCAGAATACTGGTCCCTCCACACAGATCCTCCAGCCCACATCATCCACACAGCACTGGCCACAGATACCCATGGCACACTTCATGTATCGTTCCAGGGAAAATTGAGCTGGTAACTGGTGCTGATTGGAAATGTCAGCGAGTTTTTTCATCATGATCTCTGGACCGCAGGCCACCAGCATATGGTAATCTTCTTCTTTTATGAGCTTTTCAGCCAGTTCTGTGGCAAACCCGCAGAATCCATGACTACCATCATCAGTGGTTGGCAATACATTGGCACCAGCCATTTCAAGTCGTTTTTGAAAGAGTATCTCTTCCTTGGTGGTGGCCGCAGTTATAACATCCACTTCAATACCTCTACGGGATGCTTCCTCAGTGAAGGCAGCTACCGGTGCCATTCCTATCCCCCCACCTACTGCCAGCACCCGGGAACCTGCAATCCGGAATCCACTGCCATATGGCCCTCTTAAACCTAACTGGTCGTTTTCCTGGAGTTTGTGCAGTGCCTGGGTGAAGGGTCCCACCATCTTCACTGAAATACCGATCTCATCATTAACTGGATCAATACTGGAGATGGACATGGGTTTTTCATCCTGGAAGTTCCAGACCATGACGAACTGGCCCGGGATCTCATCAGTAAAATCCCAGGGTAAAAAGAAGGTTTTCACTGTGGGTGTTTCCTCAACTATCCTATTGATCTTTATTACCTGTGGAAAATTCATGCCATCCATCCCATATAATGTGATTATAATGTTATTTAGTCTTTATTTTCAAGTTTTCAATGTATATTTAAATTAACTGTCTTAATCGCCATCAGGTTATAATTCATGGGCCAGTCCAACCATTTCCTCCACTTTTTGGTAGCCTTTGTCCTCCATGAACTTCAAAAGGCCCATGTTTATTTTCTGGAAAATGTCCAGTCCATGGTACATGATTGCGGTTCCGATCTGGACGCACGATGCTCCGGCGTATAAAAATTCCACCACATCCTGGTGATCCCGGATTCCTCCCACACCCATTATAGGTAAGGAGACTTCCTGGTGCACCTGGTACACACAACGTAAGGCTATAGGTTTTATGGCTGGGCCTGACATTCCCCCAAAACGGTTGGCCAGTACTGGTCTGGCTGTTTCCAGGTCAATCCTCATACCCGGACCCAGGGAGTTGATGAGGGTCAGGGCATCGGCACCCCCACTTTCTGCTGCTCTGGCTATCTCTACAATATCAGTTACGTTGGGGGTTAGTTTAACTATCACCGGGGATTTAACTGATTTTTTAACCTTGTTCACGATCTGGGTGGTTAGATCCGGATCCTGGCCTATGGATGCTCCGCAGCCTTCCATGGCATGAGGGCAAGATACATTGAGTTCCAGGGCATCCACTATGTTATCTACCTTGCGGGCAATCTGGGAGAATTCTTCTGGTGTTGCACCATAAATAGAAGCTATTTGGGGGACGTTTCCCTCCAATTTTTTCAGTTCTTCCTGGAAAACTTCCATTCCCGGGTTGGACAGTCCTATGGCGTTGATTATTCCCCCTTCTACTTCCACAGTGGTGGGGTTGGGGTAACCCTTGTTAGGTTCCAGGCCAAAGGATTTGGTTACCACTCCTCCGGCTCCACTATTGGCTGCCCAGTTTAGGGATGACGCCGTACTTCCCATCACCCCTGCCGCTAAAAGGGTGGGGTTTCTCATTTTCATCTGGCATATTTCCACTTCCAGCATGGTTACACCTTAAGTTTAGAAGGTTTAAATCCTTTCAAGTACACATTAAATTCTATGAAGTGTTATGTAGTTGGTTGTTTTGCAGGCTTCGTGGCCTTAGATGATGATTTTAACCTCCTGGATTATGAACTTTTCCCAACTTCAGAACTCCTGGAAAAATGGAACCAAAGCCAGGGAAAGATTGTTAATCCAGAGGAAGAGTTCATTTTAAATAAAATGGGTAAAATATGTGATGAAATCGTAATTGAAACTGGTAAAAGCAGTTACAACTACAAAAACCTTAAATATAATTCTATATTCACCTTGCAGATCCCCAGTAAAGGTGGGGATTATCTTCGATCCCACCTGGAGGAAGTTCTCCAGGAAACTGGTTTTCTGGATCTTGATGAAGATTTGGAGAGTGTTATCCGTAATTTATCCATTCAGATCACCGAAAGGAAGCTTAAAGAGTCTTCTGAATCTGATGATCTGTTGCTTATCCAGGCCATCCATGCCATGGACGAATTGGAGGAAGCAGAAGTTAAACTAATCGAAAGGATTCGGGAATGGTACTCCATTCATTTCCCTGAATTGGAGGAAGTCCGGGATCATGCCCGTTATGTGGAGTTTGTGGCAGAGTATGGGGACCGTGATTCTGTTATCAATGCCGGAGTTCTGAATCTGGAGGGAAGTGTTAGTCTGGGTGCTGATTTATCCCCTGCTGATCTGGATGTGATTCAGGGATTTGCCAGAACCATTAAATCCATCCAGGAATCTAAAAAATCCACTGCAGACTATGTTGATGTGAAAATGGATGAAATGGCACCTAATTTGAGGGATTTAGTAGGGGCATCCTTAGGGGCGAAGATCATCGCTCATACTGGTGGTATTAAACGGTTGGCCCTCCTTCCATCCAGCACTGTTCAAATTTTAGGGGCGGAAAAGGCTCTTTTCCGTCATCTTAAGACTGGTGAGAAACCACCCAAACATGGGTTGATCTACCAGCATCCTGATGTTCGGGGCTCCAGATGGTGGATAAGGGGTAAAATCGCCCGGGCACTGGCTGGTAAGATCAGTTTGGCTGTGCGGAAGGATTATTTCTCAGGAAAACTTGATCCATCAATTAAGGAAGGGTTCCAGGAGAAACTAAAAGGAATAACCAAGGAACATCCTTTCCCTAAAAGGACTGAAAAGTCAAAAATGAAGAAAAAACAGGGAAAGAAGAGAAAAAAGAAAAAGGATAAGTTTCGTTATAAAAAAGGTCAGTATCAGTATTAAATTGTTGATCGGCTAATTGTTAACTGTTTACAACCACATCATATTGCGTGTTCATCAAGATTGGTTGAGAAGATGTGTATCTTACACTGTTTTAATAGAGGTTACGATGATCCCTTTGATTATATGTCAGGAAGGTGGTGTGAATGGTTGATGTAGTGGCAGTGGTGTCCATAATATCCAGTGTTTTTTCAATTATTTTGGCAGTGTATGTCACTTGAGTTTTCCCGTAGGGTTGAGGAGCAACTCAAGAATAATTTTCTCATACTCAAGGAAACCATGGAACAAAACAAAATACAAGCTGAAACCTGTTTATTCAACTTTCTATCAATGGTTACTAAGAGGACAGGTAAATTTATTCTACAGAAGACAAGTAATTATTGTAAATAGCCAGACAATACTCAGTAAAACTCTGAAATCTTCTACAGACGATAATATTCAATTCATTAGACTATTAATCACCCTATCAATTGTCTACAGAAGACAGAAATTATATTCTACAGGAGATTCTATCTATTAAAAGAACACTGTTACAATGGCCTGCAACATCCAATTAGAATATAAAAAGAGTCTAAGAATTTAGGAAGCATTAATTGTTGAATAAAAAAAGTTGAATAAAAAAATAACAATGCACTGGCAATCAGTGCCTGCTGGAAAATTTAATATAACTTCAAGGTGTAATAGGTATCTATTATCTTCAAGGTGTAATAGGTATCACTTATCAGAATTTAACAAGGATTAGTATCAACTAGAAGGACCCAACCTTATCTGAGGAACATGTATGGAAGATAGATCACAGCATAAATTCACCGGTGTATATGAACTGGAAGGTCACCTGGCCACCTGTAACCTCAACCCAGGAGTGAGGGTTTATGGGGAGAAACTGACAGAATATGAAGGTGTGGAGTACCGTTTATGGGATCCTCGCCGTTCTAAATTGGCAGCAGCCATTTTAAAAGGTTTGGAAATGTTGCCGATTGAAGTTGATTCTAAAATTCTTTACCTGGGTGCATCTGCCGGAACCACCCCTTCACATATCTCAGATATCATCACTGAGGGTGTGATCTACTGTGTGGAGTTTGCACCCCGTATGATGCGGGAGCTTTTACCTGTCTGCCGGGCACGGGAAAACATGATACCCCTCCTGGAAGATGCCAGCAAACCACAGAACTATTTAACTTTAACAGAAAAAGTGGATTTTCTCTATTCCGATGTTGCCCAACCCAACCAGACTGAAATATTCATGGATAACATGCGCATGTACTTGAAAGATGAGGGTAAAGGGATGCTCATGATAAAAGCCAGAAGTATTGATGTTTCCCGTAAACCCAGAAAGATATTCCGGGAAGAGGCATCCAAATTAAAGGAACATGGCTTCCGGGTGGTGGATAAGGTGGATCTGGAGCCCTATGAGAAAGACCACCGTTGCCTGGTGTGTGAATTTGCTTTTTAAATTCTAAGGTAAAAGAGAATATAAAACTTAAAAAAAACTTTTTTATAACTTAAGAACTCTTTTCTATAACCCTATCCATAATTAAAACAGATATTTCTTCCTTGGTGCTTAGGGGAACCCTTCGTATCTCCTCATCAATCAAGATCACCTTGTTCTGATGGGAACCAAACCCAGCACCTTCCTCTGAAACATCATTCGCCACCATAAGATCTGCACCGGATTCTTTCATCCTTTTCTTAGCCGATTTGATTAATTCATCCTCTGAAACATTGTAATCTGCTTTAAAACCGACCAAAAAGATTTCAGGGTTGTATTCCTTAATCTGGTTAATGATCTTTGTTGCTGGGGTGAGATTTATGGTCAGATCATTCTGGGATGAAATCTTGGATCCCTGTTTTTTTAGAGTAAAATCACTGACTGCTGCTGCAGATAGGAACACATCAAAGTCAATCAGGATTTTTTGCAGCTCATCATGCATGTCCTGGGTGGATTCAACTCGTATATGGTTGAAAACTTTCGGAACATCTACATCTATCCTTCCAGTGACCATGGTTACATCTGCACCTCTGCGGAAAGATTCTTTAGCAAGTTCCAATCCCATTTTACCGGAACTACGATTGGTTATACCTCTGATGGGGTCAAGTTCCTCATAGGTACCCCCTGCACTAATTAAAACTTTTTTACCTTCCAATCCACCTTTTGAAGTGGATTTCTGAGCCTGGAGGACAATATCATCAATGGATGGGAATTTAGCCTTGTTTTCCTCCTCTTTAGGCTCCATGAACACCACACCCTCCCTTTTTAGTTTCTGGACGTTTTCGTCCACTGCCCTGTACATGGACTGGTGCATGGATGGTACAAAAACAATGGGTGTGTTATAGCCACTGGCTGTGAGTAGAAGGGTGTTAATGGGGTTATCTGCGATTTTATAGGCGAATTTACTTATGACGTTGGCTGTGGCCGGGGCCACCAGAATCAGATCTTCATCAGCATATTTAACATGCTCAATTTCCCCGGTGAGTTTGGTTATCACTGCCTCACCAGTGGCAAATTCCAGGGCATAGGGATTGATTATGTCACATGCCCCATCGCTCATGAAACATTTGACCTGGAAACCCTTCCTTTTAAGTTCCCTGGCCAGTTTCACTGTTTCAACAGCAGCCACACTACCCGTAACGCACAGCACGATTGCCATAATTTTATCCCCTTAAATCCATAAGATTTCGTTTTAATTCCTTATTTTTTACTAGTTCAACTGTTTAAAAAGAATCTTCACATTCTAGTTATTCCGGTCTATAACCACTTGGGTCTTCTCCCCGGTTAACTCTTGTATAATGTTGTTTAAAAGGTCTAACTTAGCAGGTAATCTCCGGGCATCCTCTCGCCTTACACGAATCTTATATCTTTCTTCTCCGTCTTTCCCATAAACTATGTTAATCCCGGAAACACGTGCAGGTGCTAATATGTCAGTGGCCACGGCTTTCAGGTCAGAGTCCTCTCCAACCACCCTCACCTTTTTCTCGATGGTTTTGGATATTTCCCTTACTATTTTACCGCCTTTGCCTATGAGTTTACCCACTTGGTTTTTCTCGGTGATGATGATAACCACGTCTCCAATCTCGATGGTTTTTTTGAAACCTATTTTACCATCACCCAACCTGTAGAGGATTTTTGCAATGTCCAAGTCAAGCTGACTGATTTCTCCTGTTTTCAGCTTATTCTCACAACCTTGACATAACATTCCGCTCTTTAAACAGACATCGCATACTGGCAATACCATTTCTCCATTCCTCCTGATCTATTAGTGGATAATCCTAAATGTCACTTAAGACACAATGAATTATTATTATAAACCTTCACAAGCCCAATATCATCATATGTGGGTGTTCAATCCCCACCGATAATTTTCCCTAGCTAGTGTTGATTGCCTTTACCTCAAAACACATTTTAAGTCCTAAACTGGATTAAAGGATAAAATCCGGGCCAAAATTTCGTATTTTGCATATTAAGATGGATTAATTACACCACAGGAAATTTACCACAGGATTGAATAAAATAAAAGCAGATTTTATTGACTTATACATCCGCCAGTCTGCCCTGTGAAGATAGCATTATAACATTTAGTATTGTATCAGTTTAACATATAAAATTTTTGTATATAAAGAGTGGAGATATAGAAATTTTTGGGAATATGAAAATTACCCAATCTAAAAATACCATTGATATTTAGTAATGCAAAATCTAATCAAGTCCAGATAATAGTTCAATCAGCAAAAAGAAGAGAAATAAGGGAAATTTAAAAAAAATAGGGATTATTACAGCATGGTTGATTATGATCCTATGATGCCTGGAAACTGTTTATTACCATGTCAAAGTTGGATTGCTGGGCATCGTAGTCTTCTACCTTGGCACTGGCCAGTATTACGTAGATATTCTGGCCTTTCTGCAGCCATACTGCCCGGTACTTTTTCTTAACCCCTGAGTCTGAAGAAGTGTATACCATCTCATAAGCCTTGGCATTGTTCAGGGTAAAATTTCCCTCAGAAACCTTGACTCTGCCGGTATTGTTAAAGTATGATGCATAATTCTGACTATAAGCTGTTTGAAGGTTGTAGTTGTTGGTGTTGTTGTATTTTTGGATGACCACTGAGGTGGTTGGCTTTCCATTGATCACAGTTTCTGGATCTCCCACTGCAGCCACTCCGTCAGTTGAGTTAACTTCAGCAACTCCCCATGAAGGAGGGTACTGGAAGAACATGCCTCCCTGAGTATAATTGTTGCTATTGTTCTCTTTTTCCTCATTGGTGATGCATCCTGATACCAGGACCACCATGAAGATGGTTACTATTAAGATTAGTGGGAGAATTTTACGCATAAAAGAACACCTTCTAATTGTATTTTCTAATACGATTTTTAGTTGGAGAATAAATAAAATTTTGTGTTTGAATCAACTGCCAAAATAAAAAGGTACTTTTTTTGTACCTCATTTAACCTGTTTGGTTAGTGGGTTCTGTGTCTCCACTATTGTCATCATTATTGTTTGGCGTAGTTTGAGTATTGGTCGTGGTTGGCGTAGACGTTGTTGTAGTTTGAGTATTGGTAGCTGTGTTAGTGGTATCTGCAGTAGTTGTGGTGTTAGTTGTAAGGGTGGTTGTGTTGTTGGCTACTGGTGGGAATGCACTGTCATTAACCAGCATAGAAACTGAAGCTGTTTCGGATGGTTCATTAATGAATATGAATCCCATGGAAGTTCCTACAAGTAATGCCAGGGCAACAAAGGCCATTAAACCTAGCTTAGCCCTCTCACCAAACCATTCCCTGCTGGGAATTTCTTTACCTTTAATAGAACTAGGATTGGTAATATACTGTTTAATCATTTCCTCTTTTTCTGCTTCATCAGCCAGTTTTTTCTTTTCCTGTTCCTGGTCTGACCAGTGATCAAGGGATTTTTCAGATCCCAGTCTACCCTGCATCCTTCGCACGTGATCGGCAACCCGTAAGGTCTCCATTTTCTGCTCAATATCTCTTTTATGGGCGAAATATTCCTTTTTAGATGTATTTCCTTTACTATAATCTTTTTCAAGCTCTTCTAATTCTTTGTTGAGCTTTTTTCCATCTGAAACTATTTTAATCATCTCCTTCCTGAGGATATGATCCTAAAATCTTTATGTATCCTACCTTTGATCTTATTCTATTTATAACATTCATGATTTTTATATCCTTGCGATGACCCTGTAAATCCACAAAGAAGATATACCTTCCCAGTTTCTCCTTAGATGGCCTAGATTCTATCTTGGTTAAATTTATATTATCACTGGCAAATTCACCTAATATTTCATACAAACCACCAGGACGGTCATCAGATAAACACAATACCACAGATGTTTTGTCTTTACCTGTGGGGGCATGGTCATCATGGTCTATCACCACGAATCTGGTCATGTTGTTAGCATGGTCCTGAATGTTCTCTGCAGCTATTTTAAGCCCATATAAATTAGCTGCCCTGCGAGTTCCAATGGCTGCCCCATTTTTTTCAGTTTTTATCATCTCTGACGCTTCAACAGTGCTGCGTGTGGCCTGGGTTCTCACCCCCATTTTCTCCAGAAACAGGCGACATTGGGACAGTGGTTGGTAATGGGAGTAAACCACCTTTACATCTTCTAATTCCTCATCAGGGTTTATTAGGAGGTTTAGGCTTATGGGGATTGTTATTTCACCCTTGATTTTCAAGAGGTACTGGTGAGCCAGAAGGTCCAATGTCACACCCACCGAACCTTCAATGGAGTTTTCAATGGGAACAACTCCCAGGTTAACTTTTTTAAGGTGTACTGCCTGGAATACTTCAGGTATGGTGTCATAAGGTACCAGGTCACCCTCCAGGGTGGATGCTGCTTCTTCTGTGAAAGTTCCTGCTGGTCCAAAAAAACCTATCTTCATAATTTTTACCTTGAATTTTGTTGACTGTGTAATAAACTAATGAGATTATAAACCTAATGGGAGTTATATTAATTCTTCAGGTATAAAAAGTAATAATTGTATCATGGTTTTAATATAATCCACCCTGAAGATAATTGTTCACCTTATCATTGGTGGACTGGTGTATTCTTCTTATAACTGCTTTCTTGTCTTTAATTTCAACTAAAGTTGCCATCACCTTCAAATCCCGTAAATGGCGTATGAACTCCTCGGCTTCCTCCTGGTTTTCCACCTCTATCACCAGGTCTTCGGCTGCAATTTCACCTTCTTTAACCTTTTTTATGGTTCTTAGCATGGGATAAATAATGGATTCTCCCATTCTAAGAGCCCTTTCACGGAGTTCATCATCTGTTTCATCCATTTCATAGGCCTGAAATCCTTCCCGTATGATCCTGCTAAAAAGAAATGCTCGGGCCAGGTCAAAAGGATAACTAAGTGCATATTCCAGTTCAGATGCCTGTGCCTGGGATGAAGTGTACTTTAAAGGTTCCAGTTGCATCATGGGATCCTTCATCACCACTCCCTCCCGATCGTTATAACCCAGATCCCTGACAATCTCAAGAATTTTCTCAGGAGCCTCCTTGACAGGGAATATTCCCAATAGACGTACTGGTTCCAGACCATATTCTTCCAGTAATTCCCTTTTATCCATTACAGTCCGTGGGGTGTTGGTGATTTTTTCCCTTAAATCGAAAATACGGAACCCCAGTTTTCCCACTTCTGGATAGTAATGGGACACGTATGGGTTTAATGTGCCCACCATTTCTCCACAGATCACCATGTCAGGATTTTCCTGGAAGAAAAGATCCAGGTCAAGTATTTCATTTGCTTTACGGGTTGTGTAAGGACATACATAGCCCCCCCGCGTGAAGGCAATTATCCTGTGATCTATGCAGGCTATGCGTACGTTGTACCCGTTCATCTTCTCTTCTACAGCCACATCTTTCCTGGTGAAATGTTTCTCCAATGCTGGTTTAAGCAATAAAGTTCTTCTTATCTTGGGGAAACCCCTTATGACCTCTATTTCCTCCCCCATTAGGACCACGGTCCCCGCTTCCACTGATCCTACTCCTTTTCTAAACTGAATGGCTTCCAGGTTATGTTTCTGGTAATTTTTTACAGTTCCCTTCCAGTAAGCTTCTTCCAATCTCTGAGAGGGTACATTAAGTAGTTGAGATACTTCTTCCTGGGCCAGTAAATCAGGGATGTTTTTTTCTCTCATAATAATAACATATGTTTGAATTATCCATTATGAAACTTTATATTCTAAAAAAAAGTTAAAAAGGGGAGATTTAACCCCTAACTGTGTTCTTCTAATATTTCAATCAGACTTTTCCAGTTCAACTATCAGTTTCAGGATGTCAGTCTTGGTGATGATACCAGTCATGCCCTGGTCATCCACCACTGGAAGGCCACTGAAGTTATTATCCAGCATGATAAGTGCTATTTCAGATATTGTACTTTCTTCGGATATCGTTTTGACGTTTTGGACCATTACATCCTCCACCAACAGATTTCTTATCCTGGCAGGTTTGTATTTATCTGGAACAACCTTACGGAAGGACATCATTGCCAGGGCTATGTCCTTGGCAGTTATCATCCCCTGAAGTTGTCCCTCTTCAGTTACAGGTAATCTACCAATCCCCTTATCTATTATGATCCTTCTGGCGTGAACCAGACGATCCTGTGGTCCGATGGTGGTTATGCTGGTATGCATCCTTTCTTTAACAGTTATGTCATTGAAAGGTCTGCCCTGGCATGTTTCCAAAAAATCGGTTTTGGTGATCATACCTATGATCTGGTTGCCATCCATGACAGTCAGTCCACCAATCGTGTTATCCAGCATTATTTGAGCTGCAGTTCCCAGTGTCTGGTTGCCCTCAGCAGTTAATGGTTGTGAGGTCATCACTGTGGATACATGAAAATGGGAAGGTGCTAGATTGCCGTATTTGGATGATCCCAGGCGTAAGGCTATGTCTTTCTCAGTTATTATCCCTACTAATTCTTTCTGGTGATTCTGGTTGGTGTTTATAACTGGTAATCTGGATACCTTGTGTTTTTTCATTAGTTTCAGTGCATCGTGAATGTTCTGGTCTTTATCTACAACAACTGCATCTTTTGCCATTATATCTTTGACATGCATTTTAGATTCCCCCAGTTACTGGATTCCACGGATTATATCCGTTTTTGTGATTATTCCCATTAGTTCATCATCTTTCACCACTGGAATTCCGCTGACATCCTTTTTCATCATTAAGTCAGCTGCCATGGCTGCATCTTCATCCTGTCCGATTTTTATGAGGTGGTTGTTCATGATATCACTGGCAGTCAGCATGGATACCTCGCGAACATTTCTCTTCTCTTGTCCGTCGGTTTTGCGCAGGAATGCTATTTTTTCCACACTAACCCCTGTTTCAGGATCTTCTACATTGGCAAATGATATGTTGGCAGAGGTGATGATTCCCACTGGCTCCTTATCTCTGATCACTACAACTTTACCTATCTTTTTGTCTTCCATTAAACTTATCACATGACCTATGCTGTGATTTTCATTAACAGTCACCACTTCATCAGTCATGAGTTGAGATACTTTCCATTTACCCGTGTATTTTTGGTTGTAGAACTCCATGAGGTCACTTTTGGTTACAATTCCCACAACTTCATCTTCATCCACTACTGGAATAGAGCTGATGTCATTTTTGATCATGAGCTCAACTGCTTCCCTTACTTCCTTAAAAGGACTGATAGTCACCGGGTCTGGTGTCATTATTCTGTGGATGGCGATGTTATCTATGGTTCTTCTTTTCCATTTTGGTCCGTTGGACCTCATTTTTCTTATTAAGTCTTTTTCAGTTAGGATGCCCACTGGTTTACCTTCCGGGTTAACCACTAAAATACGGCTGTAGCCGTGTTTGAGCATGAGGTTTCGGGCGTGACTTACTTGTTCATTTTCTTCAACTAATATTACATCCTCGTTCATTACATCCTCGATTTTCATCATGCTACTCGCCCCTAAAATTTTATTAAAGCAGCAATTAGCTACTTACGGCCCTTAATATGTCACTTTCTGTTATTATTCCCTGTAATTCCCCATTATTGACTACTGGAAGTCCTCCGATGCCTTTTTCTTCCATGATGTCACAGATATCTCCCAGGCGGGTGATGGCTGTGGCGGTGATTACCTCGTGTTCCATGATCTCGGTGATGGTGGTGTTGAGGATTTCCTCGGCACTGTTGGTTATCATGTGTTGGAAGGCACTGTTTTTACCCAGAAATTCCAGTATGTCAGTGGCGGTGACAATACCTACGATCTTATCTTTCTCAGGGTGAGGGGTCTTACGCTCTTCTCCTACTACTGGGATTCTGCGGAGTTTGTTTCTGACCATTATCTTTGATGCGCCTTCAATTCGTGTTCCGGGAGTAGTAGTGATTACATTGTTATGCATGTAGTCTTCCACCACCTCGTCAGTGAGCACTCCCGCCATCAGGAGTACGAAGTCTCTTTCAGATACTATTCCTGCTATTTTATGTTCAGAATCTACTATTGGGAGGGCTCCCACTCCTTTAGTTGTCATTTTAGTGACTGCATTGGTTAGGGAGTCTTTGGTGTTGATGGTTTCCACTTCACGGGTCATTATCATCTTCACCGGTTCATTGATGGCTGCGGGGAAGTTATCTTGGTGTTTTTCTTCCAGGATCTTGTATTTGTCCCCACCTCCCAGAAAGTCCAAAATGTCCATGGAGGTAACTATTCCCAGGAGCTTTTCACTCCCTGGATCAGTTATGGGAAGCCTTCTGAACTTGTTTTTTACCATTGTCTCAGCCGCTTCCTTTATGGTGGCTGTTTGAGGTGCGGTTACCACCTTCTTAGTTGCTATGCTCATCACGTCTCCCTCATGCTGGGATGCGTGGGTTTCAAATTCCAATGGACCACGGTCCATAGATTTCACCAGGTTTATGGTTTGTTTTTTTCTCATCTATACACCTCTAATAAAGAGATAACCTTGATTGAGTTATAAAGTTATCATAATGACTTAAAAATAGTTTAGAACCCATTTTTGATAATTTTTCAGATGATTGGTAGAATATCAGTTGATATAAGACCATAAAATATCTTCTCTTGAAACTATACCAATTAGATCGGCTTCTTTAGCTCTTCGAGGTTCTCTTTTAACATATATTGGATTTTTCACAATGGGTAGGCGTCCAATATCATATTCTAATAACATTTCTGCTGCTTCATGGACGGTGGTGCTGGATGTTGCCACTAACGGAGGGGTTTTCATGATCTTTTCCACCATAACTGCTCCCCTGGTCTCATGGGATTGTGATTCACGACCCATCCGAACATGCCCTGACCTGATGATGTCCATCCGAGTAATGATTCCAATGATCTTATTCTTCTTAATCACTGGAAGACCGGAAAATCCTGTTTCATCCATCCTTTTCCAGACATGAGATATCTGGTCATGGTGATTACAGGTGACTACTTGAGAGTTAAAAACCCCTTCCAGGGTTTGGTCTCTGGGAGTGGCACCATTGTAAAGTAATTTTCTTAGAATATCAGCAACAGTTATTATTCCCACCAGATGCATGTCATCCTGTGATTCAACCACAGGAGCGTATACTGTACCAGCTTCCATGATCTTCCGTGCAAGTGAGGTTAGTTCCATGTCTGGAGTGGCTATGACTAATGGACGTCCCATTATTCCCCTGGCATCTATGTTAGACTTGGTTGAGGAAATATTCAACATGTCCCCACGGGTTATGATACCTTCCAAACGGTTCTGGGATACTACAGGTATGGTGCGGAATCCTTCTTCACGGAATACAGATCTTACTTTGGTGGCAGGGGTATCCGCAGATACGGTGACAGGATCCGGGGTCATTATTTTTCCCACCGGGTTCAAGATTATTCACCCTCTATTTCGTCTTTACACTCCTCACACACGTACTTGCCATCCACTTCTTCCAAGTAGTCAAGGTAATTTCCACATACTTCACAGGTTCCAGGTACGGATTTTTCATTAGAAGAATATTCAATCGGGGTTTCCATCCTGGCATTTTCCACCAGTATCTCAGTGAGTTCTGGTGATACTGTCATGACATCAGTGGAGGTTAATATGCCAACAAGAACTCCATTATTCACAACTGGCAACCTTCTTATCTTGTTTTTTGCCATGGTTCTTGCTGCTTCGTTAAGTTCGCTTCCAGGGTCGATTTCTATGAGGTTTTTAGTCATAACTTCTTGTACAGTTATTTGACTAGCCTGGATATCCCTTGAAACAACCTTAGTTATAATATCACTTTCAGTTACCAGTCCTTCTGGTTCTGAATTACTTTTGATGATAAGACATCCGATGCCCTTCTGGCTCATTATAGCTGCAGCTTGGGCTACGTTTGTATGGGGGTCTACAGTTATTACACTTGAGGTCATTGCGTCGTGTACAGTCATTTGAGTGTCCATTTCCATCTAGATACCTCCTATCTCAGTTTAAGAAACTTATGAACCTGGGGTATAGTTAAAACATCTAAATGTTCTCCTGCTTTCTCAGAAATTTCCAGTAACTTATGAGTTTTCCCAGCCCAAAAATCCATAGGGCTGGCCGGCTGGACAACCAGGGTCAATTTGGATGCGTATGGGATTTCATCCTTTATTCTAGCTGCTATAGAGCTCACAGTCTCTGTATGTGTTGAGGGTTGTACTACCAACTTACAGTAAGTATTTATCCCCTCCTCTATTAATATCTTTATGGATTCTATTTCCCTGTTGAATAGATCATTCCAGTTGGAAAACGCTTTATGTTCAGGTAATTTTATATCTAAAGACACATAGTCTATTAATTCTACTAATTTCGCTATTTCACCAGGTAAAGATCCATTTGTTTCTAAAAGAGCAGGAAAACTGTATTCTTCCAGGAAAATCTTAATAAAATCAGCCTGCATCAGGGGTTCTCCACCAGTGAGTGAAATAGAATGAAAATCAGGTGTTACAAGCTCATCTACCTTTTTTTGCAACGTTTTTATGTCAAATTCAGTTCCATAGTCTGGGTCACGGTTTAAAGGTGTGTCACAGTAGTTACAGTTAAGGTTACATCCGGAAAACCTTACAAATACCTGTCTTGTGCCTATAAGCTTCCCTTCACCCTGAATGCTGGAGAAAATTTCAGAAATACGGGTTTTTATGTTAAATCCCCCTTATTATGCTGTTTTTTCAAAATATGCACCTTGACCTATGCCTTCGTTCACACAAATCCCCACACTTTTGATGTCTGCCTCCTCTTGGAGGAGTGCCTGGAAAAGCTGTTCTGCAAAGTACTCCGCCATGTCTTCAGCAGAAGTGGAGGATAATGGAAGAAAACAACAGTCTTCTCTGGGAATTTTGTATTCTTTATCTCCAATAACAAACTTTAATGACCTTTTCTTGCTTTTAAAATCTATTTCATTACTTTTTTCCGGTAAGAGCAGTTTATGATCCAGTTTTTTGCACATGTCCCTTACAATTGCCTTAACTGTTTTAAAGTCCACCACGAATCCAAATGGGCCTCCGCGTTCCCCATCGACTTTCACATCCACGTGGTAAGAGTGACCGTGTATTCCTCCACAGAACTGGTGGCAGGGGATCATGTGAGCTGATGAAAACCGTAAATTAGCGTGTATTCCGTTGATTATTATTTTCATTTAATGACCTTCTACAATCTTATACTAATAATTGCCTTTTAATGAATGATTTTTATTTTTAATAGGTGATTTTGATGGATTATTCTTTTATTATCCAGTTAAAATACTCTTGTTTTAGATATATCTTCTTCTATATCCAATATTTCATCAATATATGTTTTTGATATGTTATCAGATAATTTAGAAACTTTTAACATGTCTAAATTTTCCGAACACTCCATTAAGCCCGCAGTTTTGATGTTTTCAGGTGTTCCCTGGGTGGTGATGTTCATGGCAAAATGGATCTTCATGCTACTGACAGAACATGAAGCTATGGATACACTGAGTTTCCCCCCATCACAGTAGAGATCATCCCCCTTTCTATGGGTTATAATTCCTATTTCCCTGAGTAAGTTCTGAACAATCATGACCAGGATCCTTTGACGGTGGTAGCAGAGTCTCATGTCTGCTGGCTGGGCATCGAAGTGTTCTATTATGAAGTGGAGCATTTCATCTGATTTTATCTCCAACCCCACATCTTCATAATCAATTAACTCATCTGGTTGGATATTCATAGGACCCCTCCAGCTTACAATACTGGAACCCTTCAACCCTAATCTCTGGAAGGCCCACATTGGTTTGATCTGGCTCCCGTCATACAACATCCCAGGTTCAAGATTTATCTGTTTCATTAGTCCCACCATTTACCCATTCTTTAGATGTATTATGTGATTTGATAGTTCATTCCTGCTTATCAATAATTATCAGTTCATTGTAACCAGTTTCAGAGTCGAATTCGCGTTTAAAAATTTTATCTGAAGTTAAAATGCATAGTTCAACTGTGGTGTGCACCTGACTGCCACTCATCAGATGTCCCCCAGTAACCACCCCTTCACTATCAGAAACAGCCAGGTGAATGTGGACTCCATCAGTGGCAATGGTTCCAGTAGCAGATATGATCTCTAAAGGACCACTTATGATATTATTATCACCATTAGCCATTCTGAGAACAGCTTTATCGAGACTTCCCACCATACAGATGATTACACCTGATTTTAAATCTTTTTCGTCCCTGATTTCCTCCAGGGCCCTCTTCAGGTCCTGTCCAGGTATTAGTCTTTTAACTATCATATTTAATAATGTTGCCCTTCATTAAATTAATGCATGCGAGCCAGAGTCAGAGATTTTATCTACACCAAGGACGATCTTTTCTTGGCTACCACCACATATCTACATCCTAAAGACAGAATACTTTCATTTTTACGTTACATTCCTGATCCAGATGGAGATAGATCCCGTGATGGTTCCAGGTACAGCAAAGTTGATTCCAAACAAGCTTACACTTTTTTAAATGATAACTTTCCAGAATATCTCTTTGATTGCGAAGTAACTCGGGTTGAAATGATGGGTGTTCCAGTAGAAAAGGTGGAAAAGATATTGAACCCTGTAAAACGTCTAACCGAGATCATGAACCACCCTTATCCTGATGAACTTCTCTTAAAGGTGATTAAGGTTGCCAACACCTTCCAGGATGAAGCAGGAATCAGACAAAAACATCTGGGCATCTCTGGATCTGTACTGCCCGACCTGTATGATCCCCTAGTTTCTGATATTGATTTTGTAGTATACGGTCTTAAAAACCACCAGAAAGCAATGGAAACATTTAAATCGCTTAAAAATGACAATAATAGCCCTTTAAAAGCTATAGCTGATGATTATTGGGCTCGGCTTTATGATAAACGTATTAAGGACTCAACTTTGAGTTATGATGAGTTTTGCTGGTATGAGAACCGGAAAAATAACCGGGGAGTGGTAGATGGCACTCTTTTTGATATTTTAGCCACCAGAGAATGGGATGAGATCAAAGGAAACTATGGTGAGGAAACCTACGAGCCCTGTGGGACGGTGAAAATTGAGGCTACTGTTAGTGATGCACTGGCTGCCTTTGACAATCCTGCAGTTTACCAGGTGGAAGAGGTGGACATACTGGAAGGTCATCACGCACCTATAAAGGAAGTGGCATCTTACACACACACTTATTCTGGCCAGGCCAGAGAAGGGGAGAGAATAACTGCCAGGGGAAAATTAGAGAAAGTTATGGGCAAAAAAACTTATTACCGTTTGATTGTGGGAACCACCAGAGAATCTCTAGGTGAATACATTAAATTAAAAAATTTAAATCTGGATTGAAGATCATATAATCATCAAATAGAGTTTAAAGTAAATGGGATCATCAAATAAAGTTTAAGGTAAATGGGAATTAGGGAGGCACATTGATGGAGGAAACTATCAATATAGGACTCATAGGTTTTGGAACCATTGGAAGTGGGGTTGTAGCCACTTTAGGTAAAAATATGCATCTTATTGAGGATAAGGTTCAGAAAAAAGTTAAGTTGAAGAAAATAGTGGACTTGGACATAACCACTGATCGGGGGGTGGATGTGGACCCTGAGGTTCTTACCACCAATGTGGATGATATCCTGGAGGATGATGAAATCAACATCGTCATCGAACTTATCGGTGGTTACCAACCCGCACTTAACTTCATTTTAAAGGCCATGGAAAATGGCAAACATGTGGTAACTGCTAATAAGGCGCTTTTAGCTAAACACTGGCAGGAAATTATGGATTGCGCCATTAAAAACCATGTGAGGATCTGTTTTGAGGCCAGTGTTGGGGGAGGAATCCCTTTACTTGCACCATTGAATAATGGTCTGGCAGCTAACAATATAGAAACTGTTTACGGAATTATTAATGGAACTGCTAATTATATACTGACCAAAATGGATGATGCAGGACTTGACTTTGATGTGGTCTTAAAAGAAGCCCAGTTGATGGGTTATGCAGAACAAGACCCTACTTTTGATATTGAAGGACATGATACTGCTCAGAAACTTATAATATTGAGCATGCTTGGCTTTGGAATTTACGTTTCCCAGGAAAATTTCCATGTGGAAGGAATCACCCGAATCAAACCGGATGATATTAAATTCGCCAGGAAAGAACTGAACTCAGTGGTGAAACTTCTGGCTATAGCCCAGGTTGATGAGGACGGAAAACTTGAAATAAGGGTTCATCCCACCTTAGTGCCTCAAACCCATCTTTTAGCCTCGGTTAATGATGTTTTTAACGCAGTTTACATTGTGGGTGATATTGGAGGTCCTGTGCTTATGTACGGTCAGGGTGCAGGTATGATGCCTACTGCCAGTGCTGTGGTGGCCGATTGCATAGATATAATGCAGGACATGGACAGTTCTGTGGCCTACGGACCCTCTGAAAGTAGGGTGAAAAAGATCAAGGACATGTCAAATGTGGAGTCCAAATATTATCTGCGAATAACTGCATTAGACAAACCCGGAGTCTTACATTCCTTATCCGGTATTTTAAGTGATCTGGATATAAGTATTGAGTCTGTAAGCCAGAGAAAGGTAGATCAGACGGATGCAGTTCCCATATTCATGGTAACCCACCATGCCCTGGAAAAAAACGTGCAAAAAGCCATTAAACTTATTGATAAACTGGATTTCGTCAAAGAAAAAACCATGATTATCAGATTACTTTAAGTAAAGAATATGATTATTTACTGCTCCAATATAATTGTTAAACAAATAGATCATAACAAAAGCATTTTAAATAGTTATCAAACTAGTCTAAAATAAATAGGCTAAAAAAAAGGTTTAAAAAAATAATTATTTAATAAATAGTCATTGGAAAGCTGAATCATTTTTTTGAAAATTAAAGCTACTCCAATGAGTTTTAATCTTCAAATAATGTTCATCATGACCTGATCATGGTTAAAATCATTTTATACTGTTCCAGGGCATGAAGAGCGTGGGGTTCATTGGCAGGCATTATGATCATATCTCCCCTTGCCAGGATGTTACTTTTACCAGAGATAGTTATTTCTGCCTTTCCATCGATTATTTGTACCATGGCATCAAAGGGGGCGGTGTGTTCACTTAACCCTTCCCCTTTATCAAAGGCGAATATGGTTACTGTTCCGGTTTCCTTACGGATTATCTCCCTGCTTACAACTGCTCCTTCCTGGTAATCAAGCAAATCTTCGACATTAATTACAACAGACTTCAGTTCATCCGACATTTTTTTCACCTTTTAGTTACGATGTATATTTACAATATAATCCATTTACTGTAATCCATTTTTAACAGAATTAATACGTGCATATCTGATTTTACTTACATATTTCTGTGTTTTTTATCCATTCTGATCTGCATCTAATTTCATCCTTCCTCCATGAACTCAATTAGTGTTTGCAGGTAACCAAAGAAGTTTAAAATGGCATCCACGTAGTCCCTAGCATCATCTACATCATTTACATCGTAATCTTTTTTATATAGGATATCGTCAAATCTGGCCTCAACGTCTTCCCTAATGGAGCTTAAAAGGAAATTCATTAAATCATTTAAGTTTTCAGTTTTAACTGCCTGATCAGCCATTACAATAACCGGTTCTCCATTGACAGGGGTGGGTTTAAGCCCTTCATAGGATATTCCCCTACCTTTCAAGTGTAATCTCACTGCAGTTTCAAAGAACCAATAGTCTGCCAGTTCCGCTGCATCTCCTGATAATTCCCTTACCACCAGTGTTCTTTCAAAGGCATCTTTTACCTCATCTTCATATTTTTCCCTGATAAAAGGAAGCACATAATTAATATTTTCCATTTCCAGAGCTTCTTCAGCTGATTTAACCACCAGCCCATCCATGCGATCACAGCGGAGTGCCATTTCTTTTTCACCTCTCGATTTAGTCAAGGAATATATTATTCTGAACCTATCCTAAATTGAATGACTAGTTAAATTGATATTTAATTCTTTTTAATAGATCGCAAATATTTACTCAACTTATAGGCACATTGATCCTAGAAAGACACTTTTTTATGCCAATTTAATCCATTACGTGCTATTAGATATTTGTTGACAATGAGTATTAAATGATCTCCATCAACCTATGACAACCACAGATATTATACTATAAATCATTTCATGAACATATTATAACTGGTGATATTATGGATAAAGAAACTGAGGAACTCCTGAAAAAGTGTGATAACGTGGAAGATACCAGTATCATGGGCGTCTGCAAAAACCTTTTAAACATGATGGCGGAAAAAAATGTGGTAATCGAGGATAAAGAAGGACAAACCTACCTGGACATGGCTGAAACCCTCAAACCTAGTGATGTATCACAGGTGTTACAGTTAGCCCTGAAAGTACGAGAAAGTGGAGATATTACCGACGTAGACCTTAAAAATGAAGCAAGCAGGCTCATCAGGGCCATAGAAATGAGTTAAAACCCCTATATATGAGTTAAAAAAAATCACACCAGAAATAAAACCTCAGGGAACATAAACTCAGATTATTTTTTTCCCTTTTTAATTTGTTTCCAAATTAAATCTGTTTAAAACCTTTTTTTACCTAATTTTTTAATATCAAAGATCGCGGTGTCCGCCACTGCCATCACTGCCATTACCCCTGCCTGTATGGGGTCAGTTATAACCAGATCTGCCTCTTGAGTTATGCTACCAGGCATGTTGAGACTGATTACAATCACTTCATGGTCTTTTTTTATCTCCCGGATAGCCTCGGTAATTCCTCCACCCATTAAAGATCCTGCCAATACCAGGGCACCAACCCTGGGAAGTCTTCCAACTGCAGATACCGCCTCTTTAAGATCTTTTTCACCAACAAGAGGTATGGTATCAACACTGATATGTTCTCCCCGGATGTTATGGCGATCTGCCTCGGTAATGGCCCCTTGAGCAACCATTGCCACCTGAGCACCACCACCAATTATGATGATCCTTTTACCAAAAACATCCTGAAGTGTGGGGCATTCTTCAACACTACGCACGGCTTCAATATTCTTGATATTCTCTATTAACTTATCCACATTCTGAACAGCCTCTAATTCCATGTACAATGAAGCATGATCCTTATCTTCAACGAATAGATGAGTGTAAGTTATGTTAATTTCACATATAGCGGTTAATTCCGTGATATCCCGCAGCACACCTGGTTGGTTGATGGCCCTGATGTTTAAGGCAAATTCACCCATCATAAAATCTCCTAAAGTTCATTATTAATTCTATCTAATACAACTTCTAATTAATTTATCCCCTATATTAATAACAGTTAAGAAAATTACGTGAAGAACTTCAGATTGGATAATAAATCCAGACGTTATTGAAAAATAAACTCACAACTTTTGACATGACGAACAGATATATGAAGATGTGCTTCCTGTTTTAATCTTTTCAACGGTCGTGCCACAAACCGGGCAGGCATCCCCCTCTTTATAGGCAACCAGGAAATAGTCCCGGTCGAATCCATTTTTTTCTCCATAAAAATCTTTTTCATATAACAATCCTCCCTTATCCATGGCAGCCTTTAGGTTTTCCAGAATAATTCTGTGGAGATTATCTGTTTCATCTAAATTTAATGTGTTGGCCGGTCTTTTGGGATGGATTTTGGCCCTGAATAAGATGTCATGAATGTAAACATTGCCTATTCCACTGAGTTTCCTCTGATTCAGGAGGAGATTTTTAGTCTGGGAACGACTTTCACATAATTTTTTAAGATATTCTGGTGTAAACCCAGCATCCAGTGGTGAAATAGCCAGGTCTTTGGTGGCTTTATGATGGGCTAATTCTTCGTTTTCAAGGAGTTCTGCACGTCCCACCCACCAGAATCTGGAGGTGAAAGATGAACCATCAGAAAAGTGGAAAAGACATTGAAAATCTTCTGGTAATTTTTTATCGTGTTCATGGAAAACTATGTCTGCACCCATACCCAGATTCAGCAGCAGATGATAATCATCTGATAACTGGATAAAAATCCATTTTCCCTTAATATAAACCTTAATTATCTTTTTACCAATGATTTTACTGACAAAATCATCGGGGGGTATGTTTAAACTTTTTTCCTGGAGCAAATCTGCTGAATCAAATTCTTTTCCTGGGAGTTCATGGTTCATTTGTCTAGCAAGTATTATGAGCTCTGGTAGTTCCGCCATTACCACCCACCCCTTTAATTATTGTATTCTAAATATCTATAAAACTATTTTAATGATTAAATCTTTTTTTTATGATGAAATAAATTACTTATAACTAAATCGGGGAGACATAACACACCCGTTACTGTCGAAGTTAATTTCTTCAGCTTCAAGTAAAGCCCTTTTCATACCAATACCTCCTTGAAAGCCACCTATAGTTCCATCCGAGCGGATGGCCCTATGGCAGGGTATTATAATAGGAAAGGGGTTTGTTGCTAATGCATTGCCCACTGCCCTTGCTCCTTTCTCCACACCCAAATGTCGGGCGATGAATTGATAGGTACTAATGCTTCCCCGTGGGATCTGGTACTCTGCGAGTAATACAAACGTCTGGAACGAAGAACATTGCTCCAACGCCACATTTTCCAAGGAAAATATAATATCTTCCCCTTCAAGGAATGATTTTATGGCTGTGGCTACCCTTTCAATCTCTTCAGAAGAAGAAACTTGAAGATTTGGATAAATGTTGAATGCCTGATCTTCAGCATCCACTTCTGGTTTAGAAAGTAATATATGGTATATTCTTGGAGAATCATTGGATATAGACCATACCACTGCCACTGGCCCGAAGGATGTCTTTTTTAGGAGTTTTATTTTCATGCCGGATCCATGAGTGTTAAAATTTTAATTGTTAATTTAAATTATAATTCTGATTTTTAATAAATTCAATGCAAACAAAGAGATAGAAATTTCAAAGCTTGATAACGCTTAAAAATGATTTAAAACTAGAATAAATAAGTTAATTGCAATTAAATTCTATCTTTGTATTTTAACTCTTTAAATCGTATTTCAAATAACGTTCCATGATGTGTTTCCAGTGTCATTTCACCACCTAATTGATTCAACAAATTATTCACCAGTTGAAGGCCCAATGTTTCCGTATTTTTAAATTCAAATCCTTCAGGGAACCCCACACCATTATCCCCAACCGTTAAATGATATTGATCACCATTTTTCTTTAGATATACCCAAATTTTCCCCCTTCTTTCGTCTGGGAATCCGTATTTCAGACTATTGGAAACTAGTTCACTTACAATCAGACCTAATGGCACTGCAGTTTCCATATTTAATGTTATGCGCTCTACTTCCAGTATAGGTGTGATAACTCCCATTTCTACTGCATATGAATAAAATAAACCATTAACTAGACTTTCAATATATTCCGAGATCTCGATATGGACTAAATCTTCAGATTTGTAAAGTTTCTCATGAATAATGGCCATGGATTTAACCCGGTTCTGGCTCTCCATCAACACATTCACAGCTTCTTTATCATCAACATACTGTTTTTGAAGGTTTAAAAGGCTGGAGATGATCTGCATATTATTTTTAACCCGATGATGAATCTCCTGTAGCAAAACTTCTTTTTCCTTTAAAGAAGATTTGATCTTATCATCAGCCTCTTTACGACGGGTTATATCACTACATATCAACAGAATATATTCCACTTTACCATCAAGTTCAATGAAAGTTTGTTTAACTTCAATAAACCGAATTTCTCCATTAACATCATAAATTTTGGATTCAAAGGGAACTATTCCTTTACCTTTTGCCAACATCGGGAACCTTTTTATGTTTAACTGGAGTTCTTCTTCAGGAAAGATCCCCAAATCTGTGAAAGGTTTATCCACCAATTCATCCCTTGTCATGCCAGTGACATCCATTGCAGCTTGATTTACATCTGCTAAATGACCATCTAAATGTAAAAGAATGGTATAATCCGGATCAGATTCAAATAGGACCCTATATTTTTTCTCACTATCCCTTAAAGATTTTTCAATTTCTTTTCTGCCAGTTATGTCTCTTATTATAGATGTGAAGTAACATTCCCCATCAATTTCCCACTTAGTAAGGGACATTTCAAATGGAAACTCAGTACCATCTTTTTTCAGTCCGGTTGTTTCTGTGGTGCGCCCTACTAAGCTGTGTTCACCAGTTGTTCGGAATTTTCTAAGAATTTCTAGGAATTTTCTCCGGTACCTTTTGGGCATGAGTTTGGCTAGTTTGATGCCTTTTAATTCCTCCTGAGTATAACCAAACAGTTCTATTAAACTGTTGTTGAAGTACAGTATATTTCCATGGGCATCAGTAGTTATAATCCCATCAATAGCATTTTCAGCTAGAGCACGGAAACGTAAAACATTTTTTTCCAATGCTTTTTGAGTGTTTTTAAGATCTGTAATATCTACAGAAGACGCTAACCAGTTATTAGTCCCAGGAAGTTCAGCCACAGTTACAAACATAGTTAGGTTAATGCCATTTTTACCCATGAAAACTGCTTCATATCTATTTGGCACAGAATCTGGTTCTTTCAAACGCTGCTGGTGGTATTTCTTCATCATTTCCAAGTAATCAGGATGGACAAAATCCATCCAATTCATTTTACCTTCCACATCTTCACGCGAATAACCACTCATTCTTTCCCATTCGGAATTAACCATGAGAATGGTACCATCGTTCTTGAAAGCTATAAGTACAGTTCCACTATTTTCAAATAAAGCACGATATTTCCTTTCAGATATTGCTAAATCTTCTTCAATTAGCTTAAGTTCAGTTATATCCTGATTAACACCCCTAGTTCGAATTGTTTGGCCATTTTCGTCCTTAACAACCACAATACGAATCAACATAACCCTTTCTTTTCCATCGGGCCTGGTTATTCTGTGTTGAACCGTGCTGAAATATCCAGGATCATCGGTTTTTAGAGCCTTTGCAGTTTCTTCTGCCACTATTGGGGATTCATCAGGAGGAATGAAACGTTCAGTATATTTTTGGGAGGACATCTGGTAACCACCCTCCCTTTGCTTGTTGGTGCCATAAAGTGAGTAAAATTGGTCATTAAAAGTGAAAGTGTCTTTTTTAACGTCGTATTCCCAGTAAGCAAGATTTGCTATGTCCATTCCCATCTTTAAACGTTCTTCACTGTTTAAAAGTGTCTCTTCCACATTCTTCCGCACAGTCACATCTTCGAATACTGTGGCAAAGAACCCCTTAGCCGGTGAAAAGACAGATATACTGAAATATTTATTCATAGGTGCAAAATACGATTCAAATTTTTCAGGATCACCTGATTCAGCCACTCGCCCATAAATATCCAAATAAGGAGCTTTTTCAACCCCATATACATCAGAAGCCTTCTTCCCAATAACTTTTTGGCGTTGAATTCCCAAAATTGTTTCATATGCGGGGTTAACATCCAAAATCATGTAATCCACTGGAACGTGATCATCATCATAAATTATTTTATGCATGGCCAGCCCTTCATTCATAGAAGAATAAAGTGACCTGTAACTTTCCTCATTCTCATGTAAGGTTTTTTCTACCTTTATATGTTCTGAAACGTCTTCACTAAAGATTATGATGCCACCGATATTATCTGAAGATAAATACCATGGATGTACTTCCCATCTAACATATTGAACACTTCCATCAGCACGAACAAATTCATCCGCATCAGCACGCTCAATAGAACCAGCAAGAGCACGCTTATGAACTTCTTTCAGTTCGTCGGTAATCTCTGGGAAAACATCATAATGAGATTTGCCGACAAGTTCCTGCCCATGAAGGTTATAATCTTCAATCCAACGGTTACTAACCGCAATATATCTCATTTGCGTGTCAAACATGGCAATAGCAACAGGTGCACCATCAATAAAATGCCTAAATTCTTCATCATGTTTTTTCAAAGCTTTGTTAATTTTTTTTAACTCTTTTTCAGCTTTCTTACTACGAGTAATATCTCTGCCAACTCCCACTACAGCAATGACGTTTTGATCATCATCCAGCACTGCCTTATCTGACCAGGCCAGCCAGCGACATCCATCTTTAGTCATGACCCGTTGCTCATGATAACAAGTATAAGGGGGTTTGAAAACGCAACTAAAAGATTCTTTAGTTGTTTCAATGTCCTTTTCATGAACTAATGGCATGAATTTCGTACCTACTAATTCTTCTTCTGTTTTACCGAACATTTCACAGTAACTGGGACTTACAAAAAGTAATCGTCCTTCGGTATCTACTTTAACCACTAAATCTGTTTGACATTCTACCAGGAGACGGTATTTGGCTTCACTTTCTTTTAATTGTTTTTCCATCTTATTTTTGTAAAGTGCAAGTTCTATAGCATATTTAAGTTCAATGGGATCGTAAGGTTTTATAATATAACCATATGGCCCAGTTAATTTAGCTCTTTCAATTGTTGATTCTTCAGAATGAGCTGTTAAATAAATAACAGGAATATCTAATTTATTAATCTCTGAAACTGCTTCAATACCATTAATTTCTCCCTTTAAAATAATGTCCATTAAAATAAGATCTGGCATTAATTCTAATGCCTTTTCTACGGCCTCTTCACCTCGGGAAGCAACATATGGAACTTGATAACCGAAGGATTCTAAAGTTCGTTTTATATCCATTGCTTCTATGCTTTCATCCTCTACCAAAAGGATTTTAACCACAGACATAGCATTACTCCCCCTTTTTGTTATTGACCATAAAATTACTAAAAAAGAATTGTATGACATCATCAAATGGGCCATTTTATAGTTATTATTATCAGAGTTACAAACAATATAACTTGTTACGAACGAACGTTAGTTTTATATAGTATGAAGAGAACCTTATAACTATGAAACTAACGAACGTTAGTTAAAAATCAGGTGTATCCATGAAAAATTCAAGATCAGAGGAAGAAAAAAAACCCACCAAAGAGAGAATATTCGATGTTTCCCTTGATTTATTCTCTCAAAAAGGTTTTGATGCAGTTTCAGTACGTGAAATAGCAAGGGAGGTGGGGATAAGGGAAAGTTCCATTTACAACCATTACCACAATAAAGAAGCCATCCTGGATGCCATAATTGACTATTTTAAATCCGAACTTAACCAGAGTGGTTTACCAGAGGAAGAAGCTGATGCTTTGATGGAAAAGGGTCCTGAAGTGTTTTTCAAAGTGGGGGCAAAGGTGTATATTAACCAGATCAATACCCCCAAGATGGAAAAAATATGGCGTTTGGTTTCCATAGAAACCTACCACAACCAAAAAATAAGGGAATTTTTTAAAACGGAGTTACTGGAAGATGCCCTAACAGTATGGGAAAATGTTTTCCGGATCATGATAGAAAAAAAGATGATTAAACCTTTAAATCCTAGAACTCTGGCCTATGAATACTTTTCATTTATCATATTCCTGTTCTTTGAATATTTTGTACTGAAATATAATGATGATTTCAACTCATTCATGGATTTGGCCCTGGAAAGACTGGGTAACCATACAGAATTCCTTTTAAAAGCTATTGAAGTTTAATTAAAGATTGATATTATCATTTGAGGGGCAAAAAATGAAAATTTTAACCATTATTGGAAGTCCGCAGAAAAAGGGTAACAGTTACCAGGCTGCCAGAGAACTGGAAAAAAAGATGAAAAATAGAGGAAATTATGATTTTGAGTACATATTCCTTAAAGACATCAATCTGGAAATTTGTAGGGGGTGTTTTAATTGCATAGCCAAAGGAGGAGAGTTATGTCCCCTGAAGGATGATCGGGATATGATTGAGGAGAAGATGCAGGAAGCTGATGGTCTGGTGATGGTTTCCCCCGTATACGTGATGCAAGTGACCGCCTTTATGAAAAACTTCATAGACCGTTTAGCTTACCGCTGCCACCGTCCAATTTACCATGGAAAGAAAGCCATAACCCTATCCACCACTAGAGGTATGGGTTTGGATAAAACCCTGAAATATATGAAAGACATAACCGAAGTATGGGGATACGATGTGGTGGATGAATGTGGCCTTACAACTCCACCATTCCCCTATTCAGAGAAGTTGAAGAAAAAAAATCAAGATAAAATCGTGAAGTCAACTGAAAAATTTGATGAAGCTTTAAAATCAGCTGCTACCAGTAAACTGGAAGATACATCAGTGGGTGTCAACCGGTATTTGACTTTCAGGATTTTCAAAACCGTGTCAGAAGATGTTAAAAATTACATGCCTGCAGATTACCAGTTCTATAAAGACAAGCAATACTATCATCCTGCCAGGATCGGTATTTTCACCAAAATTGCAACCAGTATCATGGCAAAAGTGATATTTTTCATGATGCGGGACATGGGCCCGGTTGATGAAGAAAAGGAAAATAGAACGTGACCCCCAGCTGAAAGTAAAAATGGATAAGGAATGTGAAAATGATGATTAAAACTGATAAATCCCACCTTAAGGTGCTCCTGGTGGGATATAACGGTGCCAACAACACCGGATCCGAAGCCAGACTAATGGCCATAATAGAAGATGTAAGGCGTGTAATTGGATCTAACACCGAGATCACAGTTCCCACCTTAAATGAGGAGAATCTGCGCCGTTATCTGAAAGAAGATGAACATCTACATATTGCTCCCATTCCCTCTATTTTCTTTTTCGCCGTGGATAGGCTGGTTCGAGAACACGACCTAGTGTTACTGGTGGAAGGAAGCTGTTACATGGACACCTGGACGTCTGCACTTTTGTGGGCATTTTTGTGGGCCACTCATAGTGCTCACCGGCAAAAAAAGCCATGTGTGGCTTATGCAGTGGATGCAGGGGATTTGTCCAGATTCAACAGATGGTTAGTTGGAAGAGAAGCCAGTAAAACCGACCTGATCATCACCAGAACCAAATACGCTGCTGAGAGACTGGAAAAAATTGGAGTGACTGCTCCTATCACCTCGACTGCAGACTGTGCATTCACATTCCAGGAAGATCCTAATGATCATGATTTTCTTGAGAAAATATGGCCAGAAACTGCAGAGGATAAGGACCCTGCAGAGGATAAGGACCCTGCAGAGGATAAGGACCCTGCAGATAGTATGATTGGCCTGGCTGTGGTGGATTTTTCCCTATGGCCAGTGGTCATCCGACCCTGGGGACGAGAAGAAGACCTTTACAAGTGGCCTTATTATTTTTCCCGTTCAAAAGAAAGGAAAAAAATACATAAACAGCTGGTTGAAGGTTGGTCCAGGGAAGCCGACCGGATAATAGAAAAACACGGTAAAAAGGTTGCACTTATCTGTATGGAGGAACTGGACCAGCCCCTGGCTGAAGACATCCATCGTAAGATGATAAATAAGAGCAAATGTAAGATAATATCTTCTAAAAAGTATAACGCCTCCCAGATGACTTCAATGCTTTGTAAACTGGACTTGCTGGTCACTTCCCGCTACCATGCATCAGTGTTATCCCTTCGTTCATGTGTGCCTCAGATAGCAGTGGCCCATGATCCTCGTCTCACCTCACTCTACCAGGATTTCCACTTGTATCCAGACTACTTTATCTGCCACGATGCCCCTCATTTATGGCAAGATCTCACCAGGAAAGTGGATTTGCTTTTAGGAGATCCTGATTTACAAAGACCTCATCTGGAGAAAGGATTGCAGGAGCAGCTAAGTCTATCTGGAAAGAACCCAATCCTACTTCAGGAGTTCCTAAATAAAAAAAATGCTAAAAATCTAACATTGCCTGGAAGTTGCCTGGAAGTTTTAAATGAATCAAATTTGAATGACTGGACAAGTTAAAGGTTAAACCAATGACTGTAAAAATTGATTGAATGAATTCAAGATATAGAAATATTAATCAAATAAAGGGGAGGGGTAAAAAATGAAAAATAAAGTTCTAATCACCGGGGCAAATGGTTTTTTAGGAACCCAAATCATCCGTCAACTAATTTTTAACCCTCAAATAGAAATTATAGCCATGGTAAGAGCTAAAAATCAGGAAAATGCGATTAAACGCTTGAAAAGGGCCTGGTGGGATTGGCCAGAATTAACTGAAGCACTCCAAACCAGGATAAAAGTTTTACCCGGCGATATAACCCATAAAAATCTAAACTTATCTGATAATGATTATCAGTTCATGGTATCCAGCCTTACTCATATCATACACACTGTAGCCGACCTTCGTCTTCATGCACCTATGGAAGAACTCCGCCAAACTAACCTTCAGGGAACAAGTAACCTCATAAACTTAGCACAACAAGCAGTTCAAAAAGGAATATTTGAACGTTTTTCCCATGTATCCACAGCTTATGTGGCTGGAAAAAGGCAAGGAACCATACTTGAAGATGAATTGAATCATTGGCATGATAAAACTGATTTGAATGCATATAATTCTGATACACCTAATTATGACCGGCCAACATTCTGGAGTAACTACGAAGAAAGTAAATATGAAGCTGAAAAAGCAGTCCGTGAATCTGATCTACCTTACTCCATCTTCAGACCAGGAATGGTGGTTGGTAATTCTAAAACAGGAGAAATTAAAACTTTTAACACAGTATACTCCCTTTTAAAACTTTATTTAAATGGTAAACTGAGAGTTATTCCCACCAGTTCCTCTTTAACCTTGAACATGATTCCAGTAGATTACGTTACAGAAGCCATAAGCAGTTTAACCTTTAATGTTCAAGCACGGAATAAAACATTCCACCTGACTGCACCTCAACATTCGTTGCCCACCATCAAAAAACTTCTAGAAGCGGTGAAAAGATGGGCACTGGAAGAACTGGACATCAAACTCCCCCAACCAATCTTCATTCCTGTAGCACCATTGATCCAAAGGATATCCACCAAATCATCCCAGACCCGTAAACCAGGCATTTTAAATATTTTGTTCACTTTGGCCCCTTATCTGGATGAAAAACGCCAGTTCAGCCGGGAAAATGTTGAAAATCTTTTCAGACCATGTAATCTTAAATGGGAAGAATATCTACCACCATTACTTAAATATACAGTTTATCATGGTTTTTTCCATCGGTCCGAACGTACTGTACATGAACAAGTTTTATTCCGTCTTAAAGGCCGTAGTTATCCTGTGAAATATTATGACATAGTTGACAGTCACATCCAGGAAAAATCAGTAACCCAACTAGGTAATGATATTCTCAATGCCCATCAATCACTTAAAGAGTTAGGTATAAAACCAGGGGATCGGGTGGCTCTGGTGGGTTTAAACAGCACCCGTTACCTGACACTTGAAGTAGCCATAGGTCTTATTGGAGCAGTTAGCGTGCCATTATATTACACCAGCCCCCCTATGGAGATAAAAAATATTTTAAAGGCCAGTAAAGCCAAAATATTATTTATTGGAACCCCTCACCTTATGAAACGTTTGGATGAACTGGAAGTTTCAGAAGGAATGGATGAAGACTTACCTTTGATCTCATTCTGCAGGGAATCCCAACATATACCTGATGAAGTTTTATCCTGGGAAAGTTTCCTGCAAAAGGGGACAAAAAATTCGAAAACAAACATCAAAACAATCCAGTCCCCTGTTGATTTCGGTAGTTTGGCTACCATCCGTTACACCTCAGGCACCACCGGAAACCCCAAAGGAGTAACCTTCAACCACGAACATTTACGCTGGATGGCAGAAAGTATGGCATCTTTACCTCCTTGGAAGGACAAGAACAGCGAAGTGAGATATTTGTCATTTTTACCCATGAATCATGTGGTGGAGGGTATTCTTGGAACTTATTCACCATATTATGCTCCTGCACCTTTGAAAATCTACTTTTTAGAAGATTTCAAATATTTAAGCTCTGCATTACCCCAAGTAAGGCCTGCTGTCTTCTTTTCTGTTCCCAGATTCTATGAAAAACTATGGTCCCTGCTGAAAGAAACATTTCTGGGAAAGTACTACATCCACTCCCCTAAAGGAATCGTTAAAAAGGGTTTAAAACCTTTGTTACGCAAGTTTTTCCTTCGAAAATCTGGTCTTAACCGTTGCGCCCAGCTTATTGTGGGTTCAGCCACTTCCAGTCAGCAGTTAATCCATGATTACCATGATCTGGGAATAGAAATCCACAATGCTTACGGATTAACTGAAGCACCCCTAGTAACCCTTAACCGCAGGGGAAACAACATTATAGGAACAGTGGGCGAACCATTACCACAAACACATATCCAAATTGAAGAAGACAGTGAAGTTCTTGTTAGGGGCCCTCAAGTAACTCCTGGATATTTTGAATCTGATCTAAAACCACCCTTAAAAGGTAACTGGTTAAAAACCGGTGATCTGGGATTTTTAACTCAAGAAGGTAACTTGGTGATTACCGGGAGAAAGAAAGAATTAATAATCAATTCTTATGGAAAAAGCATAGACCCCCTCAATATTGAAGCATTGTTACGTGATGCTCCTGGAGTTTGTGAAGTGATGTTGGTGGGTGAAGGAAAACCTTATCTGAGTAGCCTTTTCTGGGTGGATGAAAATCACCACCCCCATGAGATATACAAATTCATCCAAGACATCAATCACCGTCTTTCCCATCCAGAACAGATTAAAAGGTGGGTTCTTCTTCCCAATGACATTTCTATTGATGGAGGAGAACTCACTGCCAATATGAAGCTGAAAAGAGACACTATAAACCAGCGTTATCAAGATGTGATAGATTCCCTTTACCAGCAAAAACCCCATCCACTTATTCTACATCAGGATCAACTGGAGGAATGATGATGGGCTTTAAATTAAGATTACTATCCGGATGGACTCCAAAATGGTTCCAAAAAAGATGTTTAGATGAATTAACATTTTCAACTGTTCACGGTCTCCAAGAATTGATCTTAAATGAAACTTCAGAATTTGAAAAACATCATCTGACAACATCAGAGCTGTCACAGTTAAAAACATCAAAGATTATTTTAAATGGAAATTTAAAGGAAAAACGGGAATATATGGCTGAAACACATAATAAATTGGTTGAAATTATGATCAAAACCATGGGAAGAGAAAAAGCTATTGCACTGGGACGTGAAGCCATGTTCAGTGCAGGATTATCCCTAGGACAGAAATTTAAGAAAATGCTGGGTGTGGAAGATAGTTTCAAAAAAGTGATTCTGGCAGCTAAAATTTTGTATAATGTGTTGGGAATAGAGTTTACTGTAATAGAAAGTGAAGAGGAGAGACTGATTATGGTTGTTCATCGCTGCTTTTTATCAGAATATTACACCCACGACACCTGCCTTGTTCTCAGTGCTGCTGATGAGGGTGTTGTGCATGGTTTAAATCCACGGATAAATATGAAATTCACAGAACGTATCACTGAAGGGGCACCTTGTTGCCTTGCATCAATCAATATGGAGGGAATTGACTAAAATGAAAGCCATAGTAGTTGGTAGTGGTGCTGGTGGTGCCACGATTGCCCGTAAATTACAATCCAACGGTTTTGAGGTTAATATACTGGAGGCAGGTTCTTTTTTCAAGCCTTTCACCCGAAATATTTCCTGGAGCGAACCTCTCAGACGTTGGGGGTTGCTGGGAGGTGAAGGTAATTTCAGGCATCTGTTTCCCCACATGAATATGTTTCGCTCTTCTGAGGATCTTTTGTTGGTTCGTGGAATTACTACAGGTGGATCAACGGTTTTATCGTGCGGAAACATAGTACGAACCCATCGTGGATTGGAAGAAATTGGACTAGATTTAACCCCGGAATTCCAAAAACTGGAAGGTGAAATACATCCGGAACCATTCCCGCAGGAGCGTTGGAGGCCATTGACCCGTGAAATGTGCCATGTTGCTGATGATATGGGTTTAAATCCTCAACCTACTCCCAAAGCTGTTGATCCCCGTTTGTGTGTTTCCTGCGGTTTATGTGAAGTGGGATGTCATCGGGGTGCTCGTTGGGACTCTCGAAGGTTCCTTAACGAAGCAACCTGTAAAGGGGCAACACTTCATACCAATTGCAAAGTAGAAAAAGTTATCCTGGAAGGAAATATCGTTAAGGGTGTTGAAATCAATCATCATGGTAAAAAAAATAGTTTGAAAGCTGATCTGGTGGTTCTGTCTGCAGGGGGGATTGGAACTCCTCAGATTCTTAGAAATTCGGGGCTGGAAGTTGAAAACAGGTTGTGGGCTGACATAGTCCTCACCCTTGGTGGTGTTGCCCCTGGAGCCCGACAACTGGAAGAACCACCCATGGTGTGGTACAGTGAGCATGAAAATTATATATTATCTCCTTATCTTGATATTCTGTCCCATTTTTTTCATAAACCCTGGAGGAAAGTCTCAGTGAAGGATCGGGTGGGTTTAATGATTAAACTGGCAGACACTGAAAAGGGATCTGTTTATGATGATGGTAGAGTTGAAAAACATCTTACCAAACATGATGATGAACATTTTGATGAAGCACTTAACCTGGCAAAGGAAGTTATGATTGGTGCTGGTGTGTCTGAACCATTAATCAAGGGAATGTATAATGGAGGCCACCTAGGTGGAACTGTACCTCTGAAAAAAGAAGATGTGCCCTTGATGAGGCCTTCATGGATGCCTGATGGTTTGTGGGTTGCTGATCTTTCATTGGTTCCCCGTTCCCAGGGAATGCCTACCATTTTACTTACAGCAGCTCTGGCTTTGAGGGTTGCTCATGAAATAATCCATCAATATGAAAAAAGTTTGAGATAATTGAAGGTAAAAATAATGCCTATACAGAAACCCCTCCCGCGCCACCCATATTTTCCCCGGTCATGGCGTTTATATCTATTTCACCTACATTAGTTCCGTTTATAACCACCGGGACTATGTAAACCATTTCACCATCAATTTCCTCCAGTTTTGGTATTCCTACTGTAGCCCCCACTTCTTTTATGTATTTTTCAGCTATTTGCTGGGCTTCTGTTGAAGTTATTTTAACATTATCAGTACTGTCAGTAATGGTTGTATTGTCACTATTGTCTGTGGAGATGATTTCTTCGGGTGGATTGTTTTCCGAGCTTCCGAAAACAGCCAGTGCTAGTGCTACCACAGCTAGTACTGTTAACATCACTCCCACTAGCGCCAGTATCCTTGTTGATTTTTTAATCATCATTTTCCCCCTATTATTTAATCACGAGGCTTATAAAAAGCATTTAAACTAACATTCTAAACTGTTATGGTGATCTAGCACATGCTAGAACAATAGAATTATCACGAAAAAATCTGAAGTTTCGATTGATTTTGCCGCCTCCGTGTCCTTAACATCTTTTTTTGGGATCATCAGATGTTAAGAGACAACTAAATTGATCAGCCATCATACTATATAAATATTTTGATGGTATTATCCTGAAAAAATTGTTTATAAATCTTTTTTTCTGATTTAAAGGAATCATTAAAGGTTTTAGAAAGTCGATTTTTAGTGAATGGTGTTGGTTTCTTTTTAAAACCAATCCACCCCTATTATGAAGTATTTATAAAAAATATAGCCTTTCTGAATGATTGAAGAAAGTTTACTCCTCCTTAAATCGTTACATGTTAGGGTAGTATAATTTAATACTTTAACGAAAAGCTCATTTGACTAAAAAAGAAATATTATGGACAGTTATAGAGTGATATTGTTAATAATTCCCCCATATCTCTGGATTATTTTTTAAAGGGAGGTAACAAAAAAATAAACACTGGAGAATTTCGATTATCTGTTAGATCTTTGGATATTTAAATTTTTTATTGGATTGAATTCATGGTTTAAACTGTTTAATTTGGCAAATACATATAT
>NZ_JAGGKL010000013.1 GCF_017873625.1 Methanobacterium petrolearium
TGTTGTTTGTTGGTTTTGTTGTTGTCTTTGTTTGTATTTTTGTTTGAGTTGTTCTTTTTCTTGTTGTTCTTGTTTTTGTGCTTGTTGTATGAGTTGTTGTTGGGTGTTGTTGGTGTTTTGTGTTGTTTGTTGGTTTTGTTGTTGTCTTTGTTTGTATTTTTGTTTGAGTTGTTCTTTTTCTTGTTGTTCTTGTTTTTGTGCTTGTTGTATGAGTTCTTGTTTTTCCTGATGGGATGTGTGGTTTTTTTGTTGTTGATTCTGTCTTTCTTTATACTTTTTTCTGATTTTTTCTATTTCTTCCCTATCCTCCTTCTTAGCCTCTTGGCGCATTAATTCTAATTCTGCAGTACTCATTTATTATTTCCCTCTTCAATTTAACCATCAAGTGTCCTGTGAAATTTGAAGATTTAAACTTCATAGTCTACCAATGCAATTGGTAGAAATTATCATGAAATATCTATTATTAATATGATTGAAACGTTCTATAAATCTTTGGATTCTAATTTTAAACATTTATTTACCTTTTTTGTCAATAATAGTGACTTATGACAAAATTGTGCTCATATAAAGTTTCATGCGTTAGTTTAAATCTGGTTTAAATTTGACTAAAAAAAGGGGAGTGGCGTCAAAAAAAGCCATAAGTGATCCAAATCCAACTAAATAAATTATTCACCTAAACTGCACCTTAAAAGGCAAAGAATATATTTCGTACCTTCCCATATAATAGAAAGGAGGGGAAGGCCGTTGAAAAATTTTGCCAGTGAAAGTGATAATACTTCAAAATTGAAACGATCGAAATTAAAAAAAGAACTAATTTTTTTCCTAGTTATATTGACCACATTGACGTTTATCCATTTTTTATGGTTTTATTTCAATTATGGCACATGGAATAACGTCCCCACATACACCACCTTGGTGCACATGCTGATACCTGCCTCAGCAGCCATTATATGCATGGCCATATTTCGAGATCAGGCCCTAACCCGTGAAACAAAATTTTTCATGGGAATATTCGTATTATACGTCATAGTTTTTTTGATTGAAAGTTTTTACAAGCCAATCATACCCCAACCTCTTATTAATTTACCAGTTATCAAAGAAATACCATTATTATCTGCTCTCATCGCAGTTTTCGGTTTTATAAGCATAATCATAATGAACCTTAAGAAAAAGTGGAGAGAAGGTCTTGAACTGTCTAAATTATGGTTTGGAATGAATAAAAAGTTTTTCATAGGTTTCACAGCACTCTTTGCCATTATCGTTATTACTCTTTTCTATTTAAACTATATTTTTGGTTTTGGAGAACCCCTGATGGGTTATGATCCAGGAAATTTCTTCGTATTATACCTTACATTATTGGGCCTGAGTTTCTTTATTATCTGGCCTCAATATTTTGGGGAAGAGTTCGGATGGAGGTACTACCTGCAGGACCGGTTATTCCCACTATTTGGGCCTTACGTTGGTGTCGTGATTTTAGGAGTGATATGGGGGATCTGGCATGCTGGTAACATCGTTATGGGGATGAACTGGCCAGGACAACCCCTCCTCGGTAACTTGAACATGATATTCATTGCCATAATCCTGGCAGTGATCTATGGTTACGCAGTTCTGGTTACACGGAGTGTCTGGATCGCAGTTGCCCTGCATTTAATCACAGACACCACGGAAGTAGCAGCCATAGTCTACCTTTCCCAGTCTGGATCAATATTCGCCTTCGGATCTGGCCTATATTCATTTGTAATCCTGGGAATATTTGCCATCTTACTCATACTCCTGGATCAGAAGGTCTGGAAGAGTGTAAAAGTGCTTAAAACATGAAAGGGAATATAAAAGAATTTAATGGAGAACTACTAATTAATTAAAAAAATTCTTTCGTTGGGGGAATAACCTTGAGCATATGGGTCATAATTGGAATTATTTTAGGTATTGTAATCCTGATTTGTGTGGTGGTGTGGTTAATGAGCTATTCTGGAAGTTCTACTTCTGAAATACTCAAACCCGATGGTAACATCACCGGGAAAGCATTGGTTGTCTATGATCCTGGTTTATCCGGTGGAACCAGAACTGCAGCCACTTACATGGCTGAAAATTTAAAAGCGAAGGGTTATGAAGTTAAATTAACCAGTGTAAAATCAGACAACCTCTCTGATCTATCAGGATATGACTTTTTAATTGTGGGAAGCCCAACCTACGGTGCTAAACCTACAGAACCCATAACATCATATCTAAACAGTTTAGAAAATTCAGGTAATATCATGGCCGGAGTTTACGCCCTATCTGCGGGTAATACGCAGGATGCTGAGATAGTTATGGCAGAAATACTTGAAAATAAGTCCATACCAGTTAAAGTTCTAATTAAATATGGAAATTCGCCATTTGCATTTTCTGCAGACCAAAAACAGTGTTCTGATTTTGTATCACAGCTTTTAGACTAAGTAAATGCATAAAAAGGGAATATTGCGTTTGAAAACTTTTAGAAAGAAGATATCCGTTCAGATTCAGCTTTAAGATATTTCAGACCAGAGTTGAGAGATGACTCCAGCATTTCCTGCAGCCTATCGAGCATGGCACTACTCACCAAGCCCTCCCATGATTCCTCAGTCTCCACTATAGTTTTAAAATCCACAACATCAATTTTCCAGACATGAATGGCATTGATGCCCATGATCTTACCAGTCCAGGCTAAAAGATGAGGTGGCTCGACATTCTGCAAGAGAGAAGTTATTGTCCCAGGTCCAGCTTTCCACTGAAACTGTGTCCCGGGTTTTAACTCACCTTGAAGTGAGACATCCTTCACATCAGGATTCCACCGGGGCCAGGCTTCAATATCAGCCATAATAGCCCACACAGTATCTGGTTCTGCGTCAATTTCAATTTTAGCCCGAGCCAGCACAGGTGCTTCTTCATTGACACTGACCATTTTTCATCACCCCAATGTAATAATTTGAACTTCAGAATACTAAAAAATTATGTATTTAAAGGTGAAATGGACTTTTATCAATCATATCATTCCTTATGAAAAACTGATTAAACCAATGAAAAACTCTGTTAAACTGAGATAAAACATTTAATCATTTATAATGGTTAAACTTAGGTGAAATCGTTCCTAAAAACATCCACTGTCTTATCATGTATTTTATCGTTGGTTTCAGGTTATCTTGGTAGTTATGTAAAATATCATCTGGATTTTCACGGTTTTTAATGGCCTCAGCCGCAGCATAACCACTTGCCAGGGCACTGGATATTCCCTCACCCATAGGGTTCAGAAGCCCGGCAGCATCACCAGCCAAGAGCACCCGACCCTTACCCAGATCCACCTGAAAACCTGCCTGGATCTCAGGCATCATACCAATCTCTTCCTTTTCACAGGCCCCTATTTGTGCATTGAAATGTGATTTGAGGAAGGAAACAAATCTGGAATAATAGGTTTTAATAAGGGAGGTGTCTTTTACTCCCACTCCTATGATGAGAAAATCATCTTTCACATTAATCCAGGCATCATACTCAGAAAGAGCAGGATCCAGAAAAGCATGGAAAAACCTACTATCAAGGTCAATGGTGCCTTTAGAGAAGGTCTGGTAGGTGGTGATGTAATTGGCAGGAACATTCCTTAGATTTCTCCGGGTCTTGCTGGTGGTCCCGTCACAGGCTATAACCATCCTAGCCTTTTCCGGGTAAATTTTACTCTTCTTGTCTTTCATCTCCATGAACTCTACTAGTACATGGTCCTCTTTTTCTTCACACTTCACGGCTGCAGTCAACGGTCTGAGCTTTACACCAGCACTTTCGGCTTTCAAGCTCATCCAGTGGTCGAATGAAGTTCTCCAAATGTTATAACCTTCATTTTTGAATTTGAATGGTTTTCCTTTTTCGTTGGTAATTATGATCCCTTGATTGATCTGGGGATGTGAGAAAGCAGTGTCTGGTATTTTTCCAAATTCTTCTTCCACCATCTGCACAGATTTTTCTATGAGGATACCGGAACAGGACTTTTCCCGGGGTAATTCCATCTTTTCCGCCAATAAAACACTGTAACCATTTTCACTTATCCTTTTTGCAGCCATGCAACCGGCTGGTCCGGCCCCTATCACTATAACATCATACAATTTGGATTTCCTCCTATAAATTATTATTAGCGGTCTTTTAATCTAACTATTTTTTGGGATTACATTTCAGTTCAGTTTCCTATATTACGATTTCATAAAAAACCATGAAAGAACTTCTTTATATACTTCTTTTGGTTAATTAAATGATAAAATAGAAGATGTGAGGATGAATCTCTAATTATTCTATACTATGCTGAGTTTATTCAAAAAAATAAAAATAATTATTATTTAGGGGGGATTATAATGAATGAGAAAAGTGTTCAAACAGACATGGGGAAATTTAATAAATTAAGATGGTCTCTCATAGTGGGTTTTTTTTGATTGTTAATCTTCTTCTTATTTTCACTTATAAAAACAAAAATCTGCTGGCCATAGACAGTTTTTTAGTCACAGCTCTCTTATTTATCCTGGCAGTTCTCCATGGAAGTGAACGCTACGGTAAAAAGAATATATTAATCTTTTTCCTTATCACATGGGCAGTGAGTTTTTCTTTTGAAAACTTGAGTATAGTCACAGGCTTTCCTTTTGGTTTTTATAATTATTCACCCAGCTTAGGATTGTTAACAGTTCCAATTATAATTATATTCGCCTATTTTGCCATGGGATACTTGGCCTGGATGTTAGCCCATGTATTAACCGGCCAATACACCAGAAAACTTGAAGGAAAACAGATATTTTTAGTGCCTTTCATAGCTGCATTTCTCATGGTGATGTGGGATCTGACTGTGGATCCTATTTCTTCAACTCTACAGGGTCTCTGGGTATGGACTTATCCGGGGGCCTATTTCGGAGTCCCCACCTCCAACTTCTTCGGATGGTTCCTGGTGGTATACATATTCTTCCAGATATTCGCCTTGTATCTTTCAAAATATGACTCTATCAAAGAAGAAATAGCCAGTAAACTTTTTAACAAACTTTACTGGAGTGAAACAGCAGCTGTTTATGGGATTACAGCTCTGGGGACCATATTATCAGTTTTTTACCAGTACAATGACATCACCATTTCCATGGCCTTAATAACAGTGTTTACCATGATATTTGTGGCAATACTTGCCCTGATTAACATCTGGAATAATCCTGATTTTAAGAACAGTTAATTTGGAGGTTAAGTTCCATTTTATACTGGCCTTTGAATCCAGTCCAATAATTATAAATTTGCATAGGAAATAATAACTCATATTAAAGTGGCAAAATATGGTTGTTCATAGAAGGAGTGAGTAAAGTGTCAATTTCAGAGATGATAAAAAATAACCAGTTAAAATCTTATTTCATACTAACTTTCTTAATCACCTGGAGTTTCTTCTTTTTACCTTTCATCTTTTCCCTAACTGATTCTATGTTTAACCTGTTATTAATGGCTATTGGTGGTTCTGGCCCGGCATTTGCTGCTATAATAATTTCAGGTGTCATAAAGCCTCAAAAACTGGAAACTCAAAATCTTAAAAGATGGATATCTTTTTTAATAGCATTAGTCCTAGTTGTTTTTTTGATTGTTTCCTATCTCCATATAGCTTTGAATTCAATTTCAATTCCCATCTTTATTTTAATACTTATCAATGCAGCCATAGCTGCATATATAATAAGTGGAGGTTTAGCTGGTCACAAAGGAATAAGAGAACTTTTAAGTAAATTATACATTTGGAAAGTTGATTTAAAATGGTATGTAATTGCATTACTCCTTTATCCTGCCATAAACTTCATCTCCCTCCTAATTGGTTCTATGGTTACTGGAATCTCCTTTAATGAGATATGGCCTCAGTTATCTCTGGATGCTCTTTTTTGGTTCATTATCTCCTGCGGATTCATTGGTCTGGTTCGCGGACCTTTAAGGGAAGAAATCGGATGGAGGGGCTTTGCACTGCCCAGGTTACAATACTTGTACTCACCACTGGTGGGAACACTCATATTGGCTCTGATATGGACTTTCTGGCATTTACCACTCCACATAAATGGAATTTACCCTGGAGGGATAGAAGGATTTTACAGTAGATGCACCTGGAATATTGGCATAACCTTCCTTTTCACCTGGATCTACAATCATTCCAGAGGCAGTTTACTTTTAACTACGATTTTCCATACTTCTATCAACACCACAGGTACTTTACTTATTATTCCCTCAAATATAAGTGGAATATGGGGTTTGGCTTTCATTGCTTTTATCAATATCGCAGCCATCCTGGTTATTGTAGGGGATAAAATGTGGCAAAAACTACCAGAAAAATCCGAAGCAGTGTATAACTATTAGATCACATAAATTTTTTTTAACTTTTTGTCCACTAAAGGCTCCTTCACTTTAAAAAATAGCAAAAAAAGAAAAAATTTGAATGTTAATTGTTCTTGAATTTTTCATTCCAATTTTTTATGGCAAAGCCACCAGTCATAACACGCAAATTCACCTGATTTTGATTGTTCAAGCCGTGCTTTAGCGGTTTTAACATCTTTAGGTGGGGGGACAATTACATGATCCTGCACCAGTTCGTTGTTGGGCCAGTTAGCAGGCATGGCCACATTGTTTTTATCAGCAGTTTGCATGGCTTCTACAACTCTTAGAATTTCATCCATGTTTCTTCCTAATTCTTGAGGATAGTAAAGGATTATCCGTATTTTGGCTTGGTCATCCACCACAAAAACAGCTCTTACTGTGTTAGTTCCTTTACCTGGGTGGATAAGGCCTAATTTATTGGCAACTGCTCCGGTATCGGCAATTATAGGGAATTGGATTTCAATATCCAGGTTTTCGTTTATCCATTCCTCCCATTTGATATGGGCAAAGACCTGATCCACACTCATACCAATAAGTTCACAGTCCAGCTCCCGGAACTGGTCGTATCGTGTTTGGAATGCATAGAATTCTGTGGTACAAACCGGGGTGAAATCAGCTGGATGGCTGAAAAGAACAAACCACTTTCCAGAAAAAGCTTTTGGAAGTTCCATCACACCATGGGTTGTTTCTACCGTCATTTCTGGGAAGTCATCTCCTAAAAGGGGCATACTACCCTTTCCTTTTTCATTTTCCATATATATTACCTCCACCCTTATTTATAGTAACACCAACTATTTGATTTTATCCAGTAGAGAGTATTATCGGTAAACGAGGATAGTTAGGATTAATATTACAAAAAAATAATTCTAAAAGTTATAATTTTAAAAATAACAATCAAATTCATGGAATTAATTTTCAATCAACCTATTTACTCTTGACATGATGATTATTCTCGATTCATTCATGATTTCAATTTCCTTAACCATTCCTTTCTTTTTTCCAGGCATCCCCTACTTCAGGGTTATGTTTGAAAAACTTTTCTCTAATAGAATCATCTACTTTATTGGCAGGACATGCAAAGTTAATGCATTGGCTGCACATGTATTTGCGCATTATATTAAAAGCCAGTAGGCTGAAAACTAAATAAAGGACTATAAACATGTAATTCATGGATAATATCATTAAAATGATGGGATAACCCCATATAACTAACAGACCCAGAATAAAAATGATTTTTTCAGCAAGTGACATGGGTCCGGGACGGTACTTCCATAGTTTGGGTGAACCATAATTGGCCCAGCATTTCAAGGTGCGACTTTCAGTTTCAGCGTAATGAGGGCAATGGGAACACATAACCCTTATTTCAACCAATCCAAAGTACAATAAAAACATCACTATCCATGGAATTAGAAGTAAGGGATTGTAGTAATAGATACCAATCCCAGCCAGCAATATAACCAGAGAAACATTTAAAAGAAATTGTATTAGTTGATGTAGGTTAAAGTGGCAGCTTAATTCCTGACACACGTTACATTTATCACAGGATGTTTCCTGGCAGGTAGTTAAAGGTTTTTCTGGATCTAGAAAGAATTTCAAGTGAACATCTCCTGAACATTAATATGTCCTTTAATTGTTAGTAATCTTTTGGAAAGATCTTCTCTGTCATGGTTCTTTTTGGGTAAAATTTTAGGATTGTGGGTTGATATATGGATTTTAGTCAAGTTCATTTTTTTTTATTTCACGTATGTTAATTTTTCTGTTAAGGAGTAATCTATCGCCCCTAGATGATTAAGGTTACTTAAATAATTTAAATATTGGCTTAAATAATATTTTCAATTTATATAATGGGCTTATTGGAAAATGGAGGGACATGTAATGGTTGAATTTGTTGAAGACAAATCATGCAGAGTGTTCATGATAGAAAAAATCTTAATTTCGGGTTGTTAGAAAACTATTTAACCATTCTTTTTTGGAACTTGAAAAAAGGGCATTTAGTGATGTGGTTTGCCACGTAAACACAGGAAATGATGACCAGGGCATATCGATTGTAACTAAATGCGAGCCATGTATTGAATGGCATGTTCAACAGACAGATATTGCCGGAACATCAGATGAAGAAATACACGAAACCATTAATGTTGTTATAGGGAATGGAAGAGGTTCTGCTGATTTTTAATCCAGATTTGCTTTGAATACCCTTGATTTTCATGGAAAGGTTAAATTATGCTTTTTTAATTCTTCGATTTTTTTTGCATGTTAAATTTATCTTTATTACCTTCTTTATTACCTTTAACCTATTTTTTTAATACAGTATAAGTGATTAATTACTTATATGCCAATGATTTATATAAAAAACAGGGATTTAAAATGGAGAGGGGAAATTTTAATAAAAAATTTCTTTTTATTTTCAGGATTTTAATTGTTTTGGAATCTTTTAGGGTTATTTTAGTTTTATAAGAGCAATAAGAAATATTTAGTGACTAAGGGTTTTTAAAATGGTTTTTTGTACAAGATGTGGGGCTGAAAATCCTGAAGGATCCGGGTACTGCTATAAATGTGGGGAAAAACTTCGTGACTTGTCGGATGATCAAATTTATACCAAAAAAGAACTAATAAAGGAAAAAAGTGATGCTACTCTGTTAAATATTGTTCTAATAATTGCAGTGTTCATTATTGTAATACTAATAGTACAAATGATCTTTGCATACTCTTCTATGGCACCGATATTCAACAATTTCTTTGGATAAAAATGAATTTAAATTCAAAGAAAAAAATGAGATAGAATGTTATCCACGGTTTTTCCTGGAAAATCGATTGCTTAATGAGATAAATGCATTTAAAACAGGCATAACTACCGATCCAAAAATTTTTATCTTGTATTTAAAGCCTCTTCCCTCCAGTTCATGGGAAACATCACCTAAAAGTTCAGGTATTTCCAGGTTCTGAGGACAGGCCTTTACACACCTCCCACAATTAGTGCAAAGTCCGGCATAGGCTTCCTGACCGGAAAAAACTCCTCCCAATATGGCAAGGTAATCAAAAAACTGACTTTTTTCGAACATGTACTTTTGGTTGTAGAGGTTAAAGCAGAGGGGTATGTCCACTCCACGGGGACAGGGCATGCAGTAACCACACCCAGTACAATCCACCTTCATAAGATCTTCATAGACTTCTTTAACCCGTTCATAAAGTTTTAACTCATCTTCAGTCAATGAATTGGGTAAAACTTCATCTGCAACCTTCAAATTTTCTTTAATCTGGTCCTCATCATTCATTCCAGAAAAAACACAGGTAACCTCCGGATGGTTTAACACCCATCGAAGTGCCCAGTTAGCAGGACTACTTCCAGTGTCAGACTCTCCCCATATTTGAAGTGCTTTATCCGGAACTTTACCCGCCAGAAGTCCTCCTTTTAAAGGTTCCATAATAAATACACTTATTCCTTTTAAGTGGGCGTATTTTAATCCTTTTGTGCCTGCCTGATTTTTTTCATCCATATAATTGTATTGAATTAAACAAACATCCCACTGGTATGCATCTACAATTTCTTTAAAAGCTTCTAAATTGGCATGAGATGAAAAGCCAATGTTGTTTATTTTCCCCTTTGCCCGGGCATCTTCTAAAAATTTAAGAACTCCCAGTTTTTTAAGTTTTCCAAAACTTACCGTGCTCATGTTGTGGATAAGGTAGTAATCAATACAGTCTGTTTGTAGTTTTTCAAGCTGTATTTCTAGGAATCGTTCCATGTCTTCATATTTTTTAACAGACCAGGAAGGCATTTTGGTCATTAGTTTTACTTTTTCCCGGTATCCGTTCTTGAGGATCTCACCTAAGAATGATTCACTGGCTCCGCCGTGGTAGGGGAATGCAGTGTCAATTATGTTCACACCATGATCTATTGCATAATAAATCTGATTTTTAGCCTTTTCTTTATTGATCATGCCGTTTTTGGTGGGTAGTCTCATGGCGCCATATCCCAGGGCTGAGATCTTATCACCGTTTTTTTCATTTTTCCTGTACTGCATCATCACACCTCTTAGATTGACCCGTCAGTTGAATATTCTAAAAAATTATACTTATTTGGATAGTCCGTCCCAGAAAAGTTCAAAAGTAAGGTTTATGTTTTTTTGATTCATTTTTTCAGGATATTTCTCAAAATGCATGATAGTATTGAGTATATTTCCCCAGAAACAATCCATTAATAGTTCATCGTAAATTTCCTTAATTTTGTTCTCTTTAAATCCTTTTTTATAGACTTCAAGAAGTTCCACAAATTTCTCTTCAATTCGTCCCTTGGTGAAAGATGTTATATAGGGGGAACAGTGGAATGTCATTATGAAATTGAATTTATAGGGATTTTCAATGCCTAAACACACAAATTTCAGCCACAACGATTTAACATTTTCTTTAAATGGTTTTGTATCATCATAATCATCTTGAACTTCGTTTAAGATGTTTTCTTTGGTGTAAATGTAGAGACGATCGATAAGTTCCTCTTTAGTCTTGAAATAGTGGAAAAGCGTACCGGTGGCTACTCCAGCAGTTTTAGCAATTTCTGCAGTGGATGTTCCATGAAATCCCCTTTCAACAAACAGTTTAAGGGAGGTATCCAGTATTTTTTGTTCTTTTTCCCTCAATTTATTTACATCCAAAATAGTGATGTAGACTGATTAGTCGGTCGAGTATTTATACTTTCTCTAAATCTTCTTACCAAACTGTAAAAAGTAAAATTTCTTTTATAAATCTGGACAAATAATTCATTTAGGGGTGATTTTCTATGATGATGATTTCTATTATAAAAAAAGGTTAAAAGAGGGTAAAACATACGAAGACTTCCGTCAGGCATGGTATCACGCCACTTGATTCGGAAATGCATCAGATTCTACTGTAGAAGCAAAATCTCCATTGGGACACCTTTACACTGTGGTCAATGCCTTTGATCCAAAAGAAATAATTGTTATAGGTTTTGGTCCAGAAATAACAGAACAAGTCTTGCACTCAACCCTCAATATAGATGTTAAAGAAAGACTCGAAAATCATCTGGAAGAAGTTATAGAACCAGAAATTGGCCGTTCATTTGGAATTTTAGTCTCTGAAGATGATTTTTCTCCTAAAGGAACACTTGAGTATCAAAAACCTTCGGTGGCAGGAGTAGAAACTGATCTTAAAAAGACGGAAGATTTGATAAGTTTAGTAAGAAAAAAATCCAACAGGCTTCAGTTAAAAGGGATCGGGCTAAAAAAACAGAATGAACCTATCATTAAATCCCCCTAAAATGATGGGAAACTATTCCAGATTAATTTTTTCTACAAAAAGGGTTATTCATCCATGGGCATTGGTTTTTTCATTTTTTGACATTCTGAGAATCAATGAATTATATTTATCAGTAGAACGATTATGATATTGAGTATTCTAAAGTTTATTATATGAAAGACATTAAAACAACAACTCATATGATACAATAATTAAACTTAGGTTAGAATATGGTTAAAAAAGTTTATTTAGGGGTTATTTTATCTTTAATAATCATATTGTCCCTTTTTTCATATTACACCATCCAGGAGCATAGTGAATCTGAAGATTCAAAACCACAGGCTTCAAATATAACGATTTTTTTAACTGGAGATGTAATGTTTGATTTTGCAGTTGGACCCCTTATTGATAGTGGTGTGGATGTTTTTGGAGATTTCACACCACTTTTTAGGACATCAGATCTAGTGGTCATAAATCTTGAAAATCCACTAACCACATCGAATGACAACATAAAAACAACTGTCCCTGTCAAAGCCAACCCCCAATATGCCAAAATACTTAAAAAGGATAACATCGATGTTGTGTGTCTTGCCAATAATCATATAATGGATTACAATGAATCAGGGCTAAATGATACCTTAAATACCCTTAAAAAGTACAACATCACCGCGGTTGGTGCCGGTGAAAACCTCCAAAAAGCATCTAAACCTGCCTATTTTGTCGTTGACAACCGTACAATTGCCATATTAAACTTTTTCGATACAACCACTTTCCAGGAATTCGCAAAAGCAGAGTTACCCCCAGCCACAGATAACAGTTCTGGATTTGCACCTGCAGACTGGAATGTGATAAAAGAAAATTTAGATCAGGCCAGAAAACAGGCAGATATTGTCATTGTGGTTTTTCACTATGGGAATGAATATTCAACAACCCCAAACCAGTATCAGAAGAACATATCAAGAAAATGCATTGATGCGGGTGCTGATATAGTTGTGGGAAGCCATCCTCATGTAATTCAGGAAGTAGAAATTTACAAGGGGGGATTAATCTTCTACAGCTTAGGGAACTTTGTTTTTGACCAGAGCAACCCATCACCCAAAGAATCAATGATTGTTCAGCTTCAGGATTTAAATGGAAACTTAAGTGCGATCATTTATCCTTTCCGCATTACCAATTCCTGCCCACGTTTTATGGATACTCAAAGTGCTGAAACTTTCCTGGAGTCTTTAAGGGAAGAATCTAATGCAGACATTAAAATTGAAAATGGTAAGGGGGTTATAAATATGGGGGTATTATAAATTCCAGATTACAAAATTTTAGGTGATATGATATTGATAATAAATTAAGAGTATATCATAGTTTAAAGAGCACATTATTAGGTTTAAGAGCAGATCATAGTTTGAAATAACATATGATCCGTGTTTTGTAAAACACAACTCATAAATGATACCATGAAATCCAACACCAAAATCGAAAACTTGAAGGAAGCCCTTAAGGATAGGGAGTGCACAGTCGAGAAACATTCAAGCGTTATGGAAATAACCTTCGAAAATTTCGAGGATGCAGACTGGTTTGAATCAATTTTTGAAGATTACCAGCAGAAATCGGCAGTGAGCTGTTTAATGTCCATGAGACCCAAGGACCAAAATTCACGCCATAAGTTTGTATTCAATGTCAGGGACATGGATAAATTCATAGAACTTCTAGAAGAGGAATAATGCAATTAACTGGACTGTTTTACAGATAATAAGAAACAGTGCAAAATCACCTTTAATGGTGATGCAATTTTTTATATCGGATAATAGGTGATTAAAATAGTTAAAACAGAGTTAAAAACTGGAAAAGATATATTTATCTTCCTACTCTTTGCAATGGTATTTTTAAGTACCTATCTGGTTATGGAACGTGATCAGACCATACTCTATATCTTCCTGGCACTTTTTTTAGTATACAGTTTCATCTCGTTACTGGTTTCTCGTAAGTCTGGTGCTGAGATCATGGGTTGGATAGGCATAATAAAAAGTAGAGACTATACATCATTATTCCTTGCTGTTCCACAGGCAGTACTTATCTTCGGTGTGGTGATGGTGTTATACAATGATATGTATGGAATAATATCATTGACTGCCGGTTTTGTGCTGATGTTTATTGGTATGGGGTTCAATATCATGGTACGGATGGAATTAGGTAAAAATTGGGTTCCTCTTTCAAAAACAACTGATCATCAGGAACTTATAACCTGGGGAATTTATTCAAAGGTTCGCCATCCTTTTTATCTATCTATTTTAATCTTATTTCTGGGAGTTGCCGTCATATCATGGGATCTATTGGGCTTAGTTTTTTTTATTTTATTTATATTGGGTCTGGTCTTCCGAATAAAAAAAGAAGAAAAGGAATTAATCTTCAAATTCGGCCAACAATACACGGATTATATGGATAAAACCCCCATGCTAATCCCAACAGTCTTCAAATAATTATTCGGCCTGTTTAACCTTTTACAAGGTCTTGACCAATTTTTCTGGCCTGTTTCATTACATTTTTCTTGTTTTTTACTTCTCCAGGAACTGCATTTCCCTGTGAGGAAAGCACATTGATGACATCATAACCCAGGAAGTTAAACATGGTCTGAGTGTAGTTGAAATATTCTTGAAACATGGTTTCATCAGGGTTTCCCTGTGAAAAAATCAATACCATCTTTTTTTCCCATATCTTTCCTGGAACCCAGTTTTAAAATTAGCTACAGTCGGTCAGTGAAGAGTTTCGCCTGGGCTGTCATCTGCCACATGTAAACTGGACTACCCAGTATAAATGCATCAGCATCTTGAATCTCGTTATAGATGATCTGCATATCATCCCTGATGTCACATTCCCCTTCATGGCTCTTGCAGTGCATGCAGGCCTGGCATGGTTTTATGGACATCTGGTTAAGGTTGAAGATTGCAGTGTCTGCTCCAGCAGCACCTGCACCTTTAAGCGCCTCTTTAACCAGAATTTCGGTGTTACTATTCTTTCTTGGGCTTCCTGTAAATCCTACTACCTTCATTTTTTAAACTTCCTTTGAAAGCAACTGATTTTGAGAATATCTAAATTTAAAAAGATAAACTCCATTCTTGTTTATAAAACCATCTCTATAATATTCATATATTTTTTGTAAGGAAAAATGAACTGAATGATCTCGTAGATCAGTATGAAATTTATCTCATCTAACTTCTACCCAAATATTATATACGGAGTCATTTATGTAGATTTTGTAACCTTTAAGTGACCAAGTACCTATACGATAACCAGGAACACTAATACAGTTAATGAAATACATTTTGATAGGTGTCTGGTAGGTGGAATTTTACAATTTAGCCAAAAAAGTGGAACATAAAACATTTTTAGGGAGGAATAAAGGTTAAAATTGATAATAATACTCTCAGAGAAGTTTTTGACGAATCAATTGTAGCTTTTCTTATTTGTGATGAAGAAGGCACTATGGTTGGTGCTAATAAATATGCATTAAACATATTGGGGATACCTGAATCCGAAGATCATTTTCCAGAGATCAACATATTTAAAAATTTCATTATTCCTTTCCAAAGGGAAAAATTACTTAAAGAGAAATCTTTTAAATTTAAAACCCAACTTAACATAAAAAAGATAAATGGTAACTCTGATGTTTCCAAACATCTTAAAACTGCCTCTTTTGAAGGAAAAGTTTCAGTTATAAGTTCTGGATTTCTGGTACAGATCCAGCATATTCCCCAGGATGGAAAATCTGAAAAACTGCTTCAAAGTGAAAGGAAATATCGTCACTTTTTTGAGGATGATCTTACGGGAGATTTCATTGCAACCCCTGAAGGCAAGATTTTAGAATGTAACCCTGCATTTGCTGAATTGTATGGTTTTCAAAACATTGAAGAAGCTTCAAAATCCAACATGTCTCAGTTCAACTCAGAAGACTGGGAAAATTTAGTTAAACGACTGGAAATTGAGTATAAAATCAAGGGGCATCAAACCATACATAAAAGCCCTGACGGGAAACAAATCCACATTGTTTGTAATGTTGTTGCCATTTTCAATGAATCAGGACACTTAGATCAAATTGAAAGTTACATCTTTGATGACACCGAACGGAAAGAAGCGGAAAATGCTTTAAAAGAAAGTGAAAAGAAATATAGGCGTTTATTTGATGAAGATTTAACTGGGGATTTTATTGCAAAACCTGATGGTAAAATAACAGAGTGTAACCCTTCTTTTGCAGTCATATATGGATTTAATACTATTGAAAATGCGCTTAAGTGGAATATATCAGAATCAAATCCTTTTGACTGGCCATATATGGTAACCAGGCTCAAAAGTGAGGGCAAGATTCAGGGTTTTCAAAGCTGGCAGAGAAGGTCTGATACCCTGAGGATCCATGTTGTGGCCAACCTCGTAGGTATTTTCAATGACGGGGACAAACTCACCCATGTTAAAGGTTACGTATTTGATGATACTGAACGTAAACAGGCGGAAGAAGGACTTGACAGAACTATAAGTCAAATAACAGGGATTTTAAACAGTATTAAAGATGGATTTGTTGCTTTAAATAATTTCTGGGAAATTGTTTATTAAATCATTGTGCTGCAGAATATGCAGGTGTTGATGTTGATGATCTTCTTGGGCAAAATTTGTGGCAGAGATTTCCGGAACTCGTTGGAACCATATATGAAACTACGTTTCGCAAAGCAATGGAGGATAATGCTATACAGAACTTCGAATCCCAGGGACTTGGTAAAACTGATAGTTGGTTTGATTTCAGTGTTTATCCATCTGAAAATGGAATTTCAATTTACTGGCGGGATATAACTCAACGTAAAAAATTTATAAAGAGAATTAAGGCAGGTGGGGAATGATTAAAAAGGATAAATGGATGTTTATGAAATGACGTTTACCGGGACTTTAGCCTTTCTAACCACTCTTTCAGTGGTACTTCCCAGCAGGAACCTTTCCAGTCCGTGTTTGCCTGATTTTCCCATAATTATCTGGTCTACATTTTCTTCTTCTGCTGTTTGAAGAATAACACCTTCTGGTTTGCCTTTTTTGATCATGGTTATCAGATTTATGTTTTTACAGTTACCAGAACATTGTTCGTCTTCAATCTTTTTTTCAAATTTTTTAACAGCCTGTTTACCTTCTTCGCGTAATTCTTCATCCAGTTTTTCACGTAAATCTTGCTGTGGCAATGAGTTTAAATAGTCCATGTCAATTACATTTAAAACAATTATATCTGATCCACTTAAGCTGGCTTCTGAAATAGCGTATTCTCCTGCACGTTCAGATGATTCTGAACCGTCTGTAGGTAATAATATTTTGTAAACCATTTATTAACCCTCCCTTTTGTTATTGGTTTTGTTTTTCATTTTTTTTTAAAAAAAATAAATTAGTAGAATTGAATTCTACTTTTCATTTTTTTATCCCAGCGCTGGTTTTGCAAGTGGGCTCATTATAATTATAATGGTTAACACAATTCCAATAACGACTAATGGAACTCCTGCCTTTAATATTTCCTTAATTTTCACATATCCTGTTCCATAGGCCATGGCCACAGTTGGGTCTGCCATGGGTAACATGAATGATAGTGAACAGGCGATTGCCACAGGCACGGCATATGTTCCTACGGAGTGTCCTTGTGCTGATGCTAGAGTAACTGATAATGGTATGAGTATTGCTGAAAGAGCAATATTGGACATTACCTGAGTAATGACAACTGCAATTATCATCAGGACAATGGTGATAAGGATCGTTGATGGATTACTTCCCATCATGGCCACGATATCGCTGATTAGCCATTTTGCCGCTCCGGTATTGAGTAATGCGGCTCCAAGGCTTAATGCTCCTCCGAAAAAGATTATTAATCCCCAGTCAACACCGTTCTGTGCATCTTTCCAATCAACAATTTTGAATATGAAAAAGAGCACGGCGCCGATTAAGGCAATAGAATAACTGTTAAGCCCGGTCCAGTTAGTTGTGACCCATAGTCCAATTGTAAATAAGAGAATAACCAGTGATTTTTTCTCTGTTTTTGTCATTGGTCCTAATGAATCCAATTTGCTGGATATGGTGTTGGTCCCACCTACTATTCCACTTACTTCTGGTTTGAATACTCTGCCGAGTAATTTCCAGATAATAAGCATCATAGCTATTGCAAGCGGAAATCCGAAAACCATCCAATTGGCAAAGGGAATATGGGTGTATGCTGCTGCCATCAAGTTGGGGGCAGTACCGATTTCAGTACCAAATCCTCCGGCCAGAGAACCGTAAGATGCACCAAGCACCATGGCCTTTGCAAAGTTACTTTTACCCTTTTCAGGGTCATTTATACCCATAAGTGGGATGATTTCTTTGATAATGGGAAGTAACATTGCAAATGCCACCACGTTTTCAATCCAGGCGGATAAAATTCCTGTAGAAAACACCGCCACAAAGATACTTCTATCTGGGCTGGTACCAAACTTGTTGAGCATGGCATAAGTCATGCGTGTTGCCAATCCGCTTTTACGGATGGCCTCAGCCATAATAAATCCACCGATCATTAAAAAGATGATAGGATTTGCAAAACCAATTACAGCATTGTTAAAACTCTCAACACCAATAATGGGCTGTATGAAAAGTATTATTAAAGAAGTAACTGCCAGGTGAACTGTTTCAGTTGCCCACATTATCACGGCGAATACGAGTAAAGCAATTGCTGCGTGGCCAGGATAGCTTAAACCTTTCATAGGAATTAACATTACAACTATAAAAGCGATTATAGCCAATGGCATTCCTAAAACTTTTAAATTTAAGTTCGTTTTTAAGCCTCCTGAATTTTACAGCTAACCTAAGAATTTAGTATAATATAAATATATTTCATAATGATTAATCATTTATATTTTATGATATGTGGTTGTTTTAGGATACATTGTATCAATATGGATAAAATACTTTAAAAAAGGATAGTCCATGATCTAAAACTAATGGGAGTAAGTTATAATATCAATAATCAGAAACTATTAATAAACAGGAGAAAAAACGAATTTTAATTTATTAAACACGATTTTATCGTTAGTAATGGCAGTAATTGGTCTTTACGAGATTTTTGGATGGGGTTCACATGCCTGGTCAAACTAAATTAGCACCATCTATTTGCCATGGTGTTCATAGTGGTGGTTAAAGCTATGAGGAATCAATCACCAAACTAAAAAAATAATGAAACATAATTAATTCTGTGCCATGTTGGAGGCGGGGTGCTGTTTAAAACCTGATCTAGCTGATCTACGTGGTTTTTTGGTGTTGATCAGATCCAAGCAGTCACTAAGGTCGTGAACATCAACATAGCACAGAAGATTCTCATATCTTGAACTTCACCTCCCTCTACTTGGTTGGCTATACATAACTCCATGATAAGATAAATGGTTTTTCCAAATTTACACCCAGATCACACCAAATTCTCGCCGGAAATCACCCCAAACTCAATTTAAAACCAAAAAAATCTTTTTATTTTTTTTAAAATTTTTAAATTAATAATAAATTGATTTATTCATTCCCACTTATTGGGCAGACACAGTGTAAAAACCATTAAAAATCCATATAAAAACTAATAAAATATTAATTAAAAAGTTTATTGGTCATTTAATCAAATAAAAAGACGGATATTGTTAATTTCTCTAAAAAAAATAAAAAATAAAAGGTTGTAAATTAACCTTTCCCTAATCTAGGTTGTGTTTTTACAGTTTTGACCATCACAGTTTTCATTCCCTGCGTTACCGTTATTCTGGCCGTACTGGTATTGGTGAGCCTGCTCACTGTTTGATGATCCGGATGCACTGTTATCCTGGCCGTACTGGTATTTGTACTGATTTCCGTCACAGGTTCCATCACAGGTTCCATCACAGGTTCCATCACAGGTCCTATTTTGGGTTCTATCACAGTCTCCATTACCGGTTCCATCGCAGGTTCCACAGTTGCCACTACCTGAAGCAGTGGTCTCCTGACCATATTGATGCTTGTTCTGAGCGGTAGTCTGGGTGCTATTTTGATCTGTGGTGGTGTTGTTAGATGTATCATTCAATGCAAAAGCAGGTACGATACTGGCTACCATCACTATTGCACAGATCAATGCTCCTTTTTTCAGATTGTTCACTCCATTTCACCTCCATTAGTGTGTGACTAAAATAAACTCATGATAGGATAAATGATTATTCCAAGTTAATGCCCAGATCAGACCCATTTTACTCCCGAAAATTGCCCAATATGGAATCTGAAATTTGAACAGTTCGGATTACTCATTAAAACAATAATGGGGCATGATTTTGGAAAGATCTGGGTGTAATCTTGGAATAATTACTTTTATATAGATGATCTATTTAGTAAATGTAATCCTACAAAAGGCTCTTAAAACAGGTTCATGGCATACTTTTGAACTTAAAACATTTTTAAAGTTTTAATAATATCATATTTGTCTAAAAACACATGAACCTTTTTTTAAACAGAATTAAAAGCAATAAAAAAAAGTTTTAAAATGGAATTGAAAATAAATATTCTAAAATTTATGGGGGAATCATTATGGTTTACGATATGATCTTACCTGCCCTCCCCTTTATCGGGGGCTATTTACTCACTTACAGTCTGTACAAAATGAAATTGATCAAAAAAGCATTACACATCAATATATGGAATTTAATAATTGGATTAGCATTTCTGATATCTGCAGGAGCAGGTTTCATCCTACTTCTAGTTATGGAATTAAATATTAAACTGCCAATAAGTCCCGAGTTACTTTACTGGCACGTTGAACTGGGTGTAACCTTGGCCCTGGTCACGGTGTTCCACTTCCACACCTACTGGAAATCTGCCAAAACTATGTTTGTAGCCGCAAAAAGAAGGAGGTCACAAGCATGATTGGGAAAATAAAATCTGTGATGTCAAAGGAAAAATTCGTTCCAGTTTTATCTGGTGAAAAAGTGACCTCTACTTTATCCCGAGAAAAGGTTATCTCTTCTCTATCCAAGGAGAATTTAAGTTTTGTATTAACCCAAATCCCTATGAAACAGAAATTATTCGCTGCAATTTCCACCATTCCATTCATAGCACTAGGATCCATGTCTGCCTCCTGTGCTACCACCTGTCCTTATGGGATGGTAAATGACCCTTACCCGGGGCAATGCCCTCGTTATGCGGATTTAAACGGGGATGGATTCTGTGATCTGTCCCAATCAACATCAGTTGCAGCTACAGACACAACTGCTGATACTACTACTGATCAGTCTACCTCAGACACCACTACATCTACGGATAGTGTCACCACTACTGATCAGGGGCATGGCAATGGTGCCAATGCTGATGTCGCACCAGATCAATCTACCGATGCAAACACAACCACACTACCGGATGATCCTGGTTCAGACTATGGAAGCCTTAACGGAGACGGAACCAATTACTATATGCTACCCATAACCCTTATATTAATAGGTGGATACTTATTTACATATTACCTGTTTAAAAAGGGCATATTAAAACGGAATAAACACAAAAGAATATGGAATCTTTTGGTCACCATAGGGTATCTCGGTACAGGAATTACTGGAGTTATTTTAACCTTCATGGTAAATCTTGGCATAAGAACTGCCTTAAACCAATCTTTGACATTTTGGCACGTGGAACTGGCGATTTTGATGGTTGTAGGAACTTTGATACATCTTCACATCTATTGGAAGCCGTTTAAAAATATGTTTAGGGTTCTTTTTGGGTTTAACTTTAATTTAAAAAAGGACCCAAGTAGGGCTAAGGGAACATCTAAGTGATTTTTTCTTACTCCTTTTTTACATCCGACAAAAGTGCTATAATATTATTAAGACTACTATTTTTTTTACATGTTTATTGATTCTGCACTATTAATCGATGTTGCACTATTAATCGATGTTGCACTATTAATTGATTTTACATTGATTTTTGATCTCTTATTTTGATAGAAGATTTCAAATCAAAATAAAGCCCCAAAAATACATGATTTTTAGTTGTCAGTAGAATATCTGGAGAAATCTACTGATAAAAATGTCTCATAACCTACCATATCTCCTCCTTAACAACACCAAATTATTTCTTCAGATTAGGTAACTTTTATAAGTAAGCAGTAATATTAATCTATACATCGAAATATTTGGATATATGGATATCTATATGGAGTATATTATGGTGTGATCATGGAAGAAAAGAAAATAAAGGATCATGTAAAGGAACGTTACAGGAAAATAGCAACCAAGGAAACATCCTATTGTCCCTGCTGTGGTGGAACAGAGGATATGTTAGAAAGTGCACTAGAACAGGCCAAAGCAATGGGATACTCCCAGAAAGAGATGGAGAGTATACCTCAAGATGCCATTTATGGGCTGGGATGCGGGAATCCCACGGCCCTGGCAGAAATTAGTGAAGGAGAAACAGTACTTGATTTAGGATCAGGAGGGGGAATAGATGTCTTCCTAGCATCAAAAAAGGTAGGTTCAAGTGGTAGGGTAATAGGAGTGGACATGACCCATGAAATGGTTAAAACTGCCATTCAAAATGCAGAAGAAGGTGGTTATCAAAATGTTCAGTTCAAACTGGGAGAAATTGAGGATTTACCCATTGAAGATGAAACCATTGATGTAATCATTAGTAACTGTGTCATAAACCTAACACCAAATAAAAATATTGCATACAGGGAAGCTTTCAGGGTTTTAAAGCCAGGTGGAAGAATCTTAGTTTCTGACCTTGTTACCCATGGTGAAATTCCTGAAGACATCCGGAGAAGTTTTCAAGCATGGTCAGACTGCATAGCTGGAGCAATGGAAAAACAAAAATACTTGAATACCATTACCCTGGCTGGATTTAAAGATGTGGAAATTATGGAGGCACATTACTTCACCGAACCCAACATGAACATCAGACTAGAAGGAAAAATTCTCAGCATCCAAGTTAAGGCCATTAAATAGACAATGGCCACTAATAAGGTGATATGAATGAAATGCCAAATTTCTGATGAAAAACTTCCTGGAGAGGACCAAATAAAAAAATTAGAAGAAATAATGAGTCATTTGCCTGATGATAACCAGTTTCAGGAAAAATCAGAAATATTCAAGGCAATAGCAGATCCAACACGACTTAAAATATTATATCTTCTAGAAGAAGGTGAGTTATGTGTTTGTGAAGTTATAATGGCCCTTGATAAACCACAATCGACAATTTCCCACCATTTAAATGTTCTAAAAAATGCAAAACTCATAAAATGGCGTAAAGAAGGGGTTTGGATACATTACAAACTTGCAGATCCAAAAATTGTTGGCATAATTGGCCAATTTGCTCAAATCATATAAAATATGCATCACATGATGGAATTTAATTAAGAATACCTAATCATTAAAGAAAGATCAGATTAAACAAATCAAATTTAACGGAGAATGAAAAATGAAGGACAAAAAATTAGCACTGGCACCATGCAGTGGGATGAGCCCTTACGGCCTCATCACCCGGGCGGCAAGTTCAGACACTGTTGAAGAATCAGATAAACTCATCTCCATATGCATGGGGGCTACATCAGCAGACAGAGAAGGATTCCGAGACCTCATAAAAAAATATCCCATACTGGCAGTTAATGGCTGTGAAGGATCCTGTGTGGATAAAATACTCAAACAGAAAGGAGTTAAAGTTGCAGAAAGTATAAATGCCCTTGAAATTTTGGATAAAGAAGATTTAAAGCCAACTGATGTTTCAAGACTGGACGCAGAAGGGGAAAAAAGTGTGGAAGTGTTAAAGAAAAAAATAAAAGAAATTGCTTCTGAATGCGATTGCTGATGAATTTTTAAGGGGTAATAATTCCAGTGTACGGATGATTCAATGGAACAATCAAATAGAAAGGAAAGAGTTTTATTCATCTGCATTCACAACTCTGTAAGGTCCCAGATGGCTGAGGGTCTACTTCACCACTATTATGGAAACCGATTTGAAGTTCACAGTGCAGGGAGTCATCCAAGGGGAGTTGACCCCCTGGCTGTAAAAGTTATGGCTGAAGTTGGAATTGACATTTCCAACCATTTGTCAAAAAGTTTGAAAGAATTTGAAGGCCAGGAATTTGATTACGTGATCACAGTATGTGACAGCCACTATATCTGTCCAGTATTTTTTAATGGTAAAAAATATATCAAACAATCATTCGATGATCCTTTAGCAATTAATGGAAGTTCAGAAGAAAGAATTAGAGCTTTCAGACGAATAAGGGATGAATTAAGTGATTGGATTTGTAATCAGTTTACTTCTCCAATCTGAAAGTTTTCATGCGAATTTATATTTTATGGAAATTAAAACTATCACATGGGGCACTGCATCTACCCTTCCAATGCAGTAGAATTGAATTAAAATCAGATAGTTCCTTACCTTTTTCCACATTCAACCTGTTTTCATAAAGTAGGATATAGAAATCTACTACAATGTGGTGAATTTATTCATAACAGCCCTGGCAGCCCGGGTCTTCACTAAAATAGAGACTTTCATGCCTTTTTTTAAGACTATGTCTGGTTTGGGAATGGTTATATCTCCATTTTCATAGACAGCCACAATGATGAAGTCTTCAGTGGGGCTGATATCTCCAATTCTTTTACCAACAACTTTCTCGTTTTCCAAGTTAAAATCAAGTAATTCAGCATCACCCTTACCCATTACTACCAAGTCTGCGATTTTCGGTCGGATAATTAGTTTTTCCAGATAACTGGCTGCTGTAATTTCAGGGCTTATAACCGAGTCAATACCCACTTTGCGGAATGCTTCAGCATGGCTGGGTTCACTTACCCTGGCAATGATTTTTGGGATGTTATACTCTTTCACCAGGATACAGGCAAGTAAGTTGGCTTCATCGTTTCCTGTGGCAGCCACGAAAACATCTGCACTGGATACATTGGCTTCGTCTAAGGTTTTGATATCAGTGCCGTTGCCACAGATCACCAGGGCATCCAGTTCAGCTGCAGCATTGGAACACAAAGTTTCATCATTTTCTATTAGGGTAACATCATGACCATCAGCAATTAGAAATGAGGCCAGGCTCAGGCCAACTCTTCCCCCACCCATTACTACTACATACAATTGAAACACCTCGTAAACCAGCAATAACAATATCAATACAATGTAAGTCCCTATGTTAAGTGATAAATTTTAATAAAACCTTGAAATCTTTTTTAATGAGGATTAAAGTTTCATCACATTATTGGTAAGGATCAGAATTTTACGGAGTTCCTGATCATTGCTTACCTGTTGATAACAGTTAACTTTGTAACATCTAAAACTTAACTCACATAAATTTTGACTTTCTGATATTTAAGTGTTGTAAATAAATTTGGTTTAAGTTTTATTATTTTTAGCCTCGTAAAGATAGAACATACGTGCATATAAATTTTCCTGAGAGATGAATAAGTACATTTTTCCAAAAAAGGTTTTTTGCAGTACGTTAGATTTCTATGTTAAAAATAGGTTTTTTTTAATTAGATACGGGAGATTAATCAGTAGTAGAGTAAATAGGGGGTTGTTTAATGGTGTAGGCCTAAATTGATTAATCCGCGATAAATCTAATTGAATTCAAATAATGTATGGGTTAACCTGGCGGATCAATCGGTCAATAAAATGTTAAGGGGTTTTGAATAAAAAGATAAGAAAATAATAGTATTACTCCATTAGGGATTTACATTGCTCCATGAGGATGGGAGTGGGAGTGCTGTTTTTTCAGGACTATGGTGCTGTCTGCTGAGTTTTTTAAAGCTATGCTGAAACCTGGTTCGGCGCCAATGACTATTGTTTCTTTGCCATTTTCTTTGGCGATGTTGACCAGGGGTAAAAAGTCAGTGTTACGGGTCATCAATGCAACAACATCAATATTGGGATTACGGATGGCTTCGAAGGCTTCAACTGCCATTTGAACGTCAATATCGCCTGCCACGATGATGGGGGACATTCCCTGATTTACTATGGCTTCAATAAGTTTATCTGAGGCGTACTGATTTAGGAAAACTTTCCCAACCTTTATGTTTCCATACTCTTTTAATATTTCCTTTATCACGTCTAGATCAAAGCCAAATTCCTTACGTAACATGTTAGGGCCATCGATCAAGATGGCTACGCTTTTAGCGTTGGGTTCTCCCATTTTAGGGATGTATTCTTTAAGCGAACTTAATTTTTCAAGATTGCGCATTTTTCCTCCTGGTTCTATTCAAGATAAACACGAGCCAGGTGTTTTTAACAATATTTTTAACGTTATTAACATTTATTCTTAATAGGGTTCTTAACATTACTCTTAAATGTTTGCATGTTCCTGTAGCCCATATAATCATTGGAATTCACTTAGATAGAAGGGTCATCAAGATTCTTTATTTTTGGTGATTCCTTTTGGAAGTAGGTAAGAACTATTCTATCTTTATTTAATCTAAATAATAAATAGCTATGCCCAAATTACACCCAGATATACCCATATCTTTACAACTTCAGATGTTTTATATGATAATGGTAAGTTATCTTTATTTTTTTAAACAACTAACGATAAAATTAGTAAATGAAAAAATAGAAGTTATAATTATTTTTTTCAGATTTTAATAACTGGAAACTGTACTTCTGTTAAAAGTTCGTTTTCAGGAACTTCCAGGGGACTGTTAAGGTATACTTCTGTTACAGGCCCTACAATATCGTAACCATTTTTAACAGCGTAATCCACCACTCCATGTATAACCGGGCCCACTTCGGTGTATGGTCCTTTGTGCATTGCTGCGAGGACGGTGTGTTCAGGTATTTCTTTAATTCCCACTTTACCTTCAGGGGTTGCGTCTCCAAGAAATGCAAAGCCGATTTCATATTGAAGATGTTCTTCTGCAGTGTCTTCAGGGCTGTTGAAGTAAGTTCCATAAACCCGTCCAGTCATCTGGAGGCCTTTGTTTGAAACCCACTCTCCTACTTCTTGCATTAGTTCGGGAATTTTATCATAACTTCCCATATAAGGAATATAAGCAACTTTAGCTTCTTCGATCCTTTTTTCTGTTACTTCCATGTTTACACCATGATTATAACTAGATACTCCAACTGTTAATTATTTTGTTATTAGGGAATGAATCTATGTTATCTGATTTTGATGTTGGAATACATTACATTGCTTTAATCGGCTAACAAGTCTCTTAACGACTTAAAGAATTGGAAAGTCCTTAAATTATTTTTTAACCACAGGGAATTGCACTTCAGTTAGAAGTTCACTCTCCGGTACCTCATCAGGACTGTTAAGATAACTTTCCAGGATGGGGCCTGCTATTTCGTAGCCTTCTTTTGCAGCGTATTGGATGAGATCCATATAAACTGATGCAGCATCACCATAGGGTCCTTTGAACACAGTCGACACAGCTTTATGTTGAGGTACAATCTTTATTTCTATATCCTCTTCAGCTTCCAATTCTCCAATAAAAGCGGCTCCAACTTCCCATTCAAGTTCGTCTTCAGACACTTCCATAGGACTATTATAATACGCCCCATAGACGGGCATCTGAATTTCCACATTCTTAACCATTAACCATCCCACTACTTTGCCTAAAGTTTCTGGAATCTGCTCGTAACTGCCTTTCATTGGGATGAAGGCTACCTGGTATTGGAGAATCTTTTTTATTTCGATTTTCATACTACCACTTCGAAAGTCATCTTTTTTCTATTTAATATTAGAGGGTGGGCTAATATTATATTATTCCTAGAGCATGTGCAAAGTAATAGGCAAATTTTACACCTATTCTAAACTTCATCTTTGTGGACTCAATAAGAGCTTCCAAACCAATGATTTTTATAACTTTAAAAAAGAAACATCAAATTATGTCTGATCAATCTAATTCCATTAATTTATGGATGACCACCAGCCGTATTGAAACCCTTGTGGATGGTATATTTGCCATCGCTATGACCTTACTGGTTTTAAGCATAGGGGTTCCCACAATAACTGGTAATTTAAATGAAACCGCTTTTCAACACGAGTTATTGGCATTATGGTCTAATATATTATGTTATGCTCTTTCATTTTGGATATTATCAGGTTTTTGGCGGAACAACCATCAGCAGTTTCAGTTTATCAAACGTTCCAACCCTACTTTAATTACTATAAATGTTGTGTGGTTACTGTTTATAGCTTTAATGCCATTTTCCACAGAGATAATCGCTGAGTATGGTGGTACTTATTTTACAGCAAATGTAATTTTCCAGTTGAACCTTTTCTTGGCGGGGTTCCTCTATATCATAAACTGGCAATACGCCACTCGAAACGGATTATTGGATGAAGATATTAGCGAAAGAACAATCAAAATGCTGAATATTTCCAGTGTGATTTTACCAACATTATCCTTGATAGCCCTGGTCCTGTCTTACTATGTTTTGGCTTGGAGCAGTTTGGTATATTTAATACATCCTTTTTTAAAGAAAATGCTGCAAAATAAATTTTTGGATAATTCAAGTTAAAATTTGATGAAAATCCTCATTTAAAAGAATTTTCATCGGACATTTTTAACAAGAGGGGTCTCACAATTTAGAACAGATGTATTCAACAAAGTTACTGGATTTAATTTTTTTAGAATCAATTAAAAATCCTGTTTTTTCAAGCAATCCTTCCATGATCCAGTCATAGGTGCTGAATTCATCCTTAATATGAATTTCAGTTTCATGAGCCATGGAATCCCCTGCAACATCCTGCATATCCTTTATCATCTTTTCAATAGATTTTTGGTGATCTTGGATATTGAAGGTAAAAATGATATCAAAAAGATAGAGTTTTTCACCTGGTTTTAAAATTTCTGCCATTTTTAAAAGGGCTACTGATTTCCAAAAGTCAGGTAGATGATGGAGTGCAACCATAGAAACGATTTTGTTCACTTTATCTTGCCAATTATGATTGTAAGTTAAAAAACCCGCAGAATAAGTTTCAATATTGTTGATATTTAGTTTTTTGGCCTTATTCTCGAGAACATCCAACATTTCTCTTGAAATGTCCACACATATCACTTTATCACAATATTTTGCCAGGTTTAAGGCAACACCACCAGTTCCACAACCAAAATCCATAACTGTATCTTCAGGTGTGATTTCCATGACTTGAACAATATGTTCGGATTCCTCCTTGAAATTTCTGAATTTTTGATGTTCAGCATCGTATTTTTGGGCTATTTTAGGATTTAAATAGTCTACTCCTGGAGTTTTTTCTTCATAATACCAGTTTGGATTGGTTTTCATGTTTAATTTTCCTTTTTTTGGGTGGCTATGTGTTGCTTTGATTAGTTATTAATAACAAATAGTATTATATAAGATCTCGCAATGACCTTGTATAAATTTTATCCTTAAGATTTCTATCCTAAAGCCTGGAAAGATTCTGTATGTACGATTATTTCGGAATACAAGCCCAAATTGGTATAACTAAACATATGGGTGGCCTGGAAGCCACCCAAAAACTTTTGAAATGGTGTGAAATTGATAATTCAGATCATGTTCTGGTTATCGGCTCAGGGAATGGAGTATCAGCAATTAAAATTCATGAAATGACTGGTTGCAATGTTTTGGGGATAGATTTATCTGAAGACATGGTTTTAATGGCTCAAAAAAAACTTAAGTCCTCTGAAACGGGAGTAAAATTCGTTGTGGGAAATGCAGAGAATCTAGAATTTTCTGATAATAGTTTTGATGTGGTTATATCTGAGTCTGTAACGGGGTTTACCGATAAAACAAAGTCTATTCCAGAGTATCATCGGGTACTTAAACGTGGAGGTTTTTTGGGTTTGAATGAAGTGACCTGGATTTCAAATCCATCTCGTGAAGTTGTGGAATATTGTCGGAGAGTAATGGGTCTTGTGGCTGAAACAAAAGGTGTATGGTTGTCTCTTCTCAGGGAAACTGGTTTTAAAGATATAAATAGTTTGGTAAATCGAATGAGTCAGTGGAAACAAATGAAGGGAGATTTCCAACTGCAGAGTATGGATTTTTTTAAGATTTGGGGTAGGTTCTTCAATTTGTACTTGCATGAAACAGAATACAGGAAATCAGCCAACCGTCTTGCTTGGGAAGCTCTTCATATTCCTAGAGGATTCAGCCGTTATTATGGATATGGGCTTTATGTGGGGAAAAAATGAATTTAAGTCGAGGATGGAATTAAAGCATCCTGATTTATTAATGATTATTTCTGTAGTAAAATACTGAAAACCGACTGATTATAGAAATCAGGCACATGATGACCAGTACAATTAATAAAATTTTTCTTATGAGTGATTCTGGGAATAAAAGTGAAATAAAAACCATTATCATAAGATATCCCCCTAAATATTTGCCAATGGGATCATAAACTGGTTTCTTAAGGCCAGATGTGCCAACAAAAAGCAAGAACATGGCGATGATCAACAATAGAATCAATGGATCATACCATCCTAGAATAATAAATGCCAAAAAACAAGCCAGGATGAGGATAAAATCCGCAGCTACATCCAAATATGCACCCATATCTGAAGTTACATTCAGTTTTCTAGCAACGTGACCATCAAAAGCATCGGTAATTAATGATAAAACAAGCAGAAATACTGAAGCTACGAATAAATCGTTCAAAAATGTGTAAAAAAAGATGGGGGCTGCTATAAACCGGACAGATGTTAGTGTATTCGGGATTTGAGATTGGTATGATATTTTTAACCCCCCTCTCCAAAAGTTTCAGAACACCTTTTACTCCTTGATTTATTCATTTTTTAACAGAACTACCAGACCACGTGCCCAGGATCTTATATCATCCCAATCCCGGTAATCATGACGTTTATTGGGATCTAATCCATTTTTTTCCATTTCTTTTTTCACAAAACGCATGCTGAAATTGTACATTAGCCCGTGTTTGGCTTCAGGGTCATAAACACTGCCAAAAAGCCCGGTGGCTACTGGTGGATTTATCAAGTTTTTTTGTGCCACTTCATCCAGATACTTTTTTTGTCCTTCGGGTCGGGTTTTTTCTTCATTTGCTGAGCCACATGAAACAAAAATGGCCACTTTCATATTGGCTAAAGATTCTTTATTTTTCTGAAGAAATTTAACCGATTTTTTAGTCCATTTCCCCATTTTTATCCCACTTCCCACCACTACCAAGTCATAAAGAGATACATCACAATCATTAACCCTTTTATCTTCTATTAAATCCACTTTGATTCCTTCTTCTCTTATAACATTAGCTATCTCTTCAGCTATTTCAGCAGCAGTGCCATATCTGGTTCCGTAAACAATTAACGTTTTCATAGTACCCATCCTCAGTTTTTTGCTTCATTATATAATTCACTGGATATCTTCTCCAGTTTACCCATTATTTCAAACAATTTTTTTATTTCATCATCTTCCAGTCCCCTGAATAAGGAGGTTATGGATTTAACATCCTGCGAAGTTCGCTTATCCCAGTATTTGAAACATTCTTCCGTGACTTTTAAACGTAAAATACGTTTATTCTCAGAATCTTTTTCAATCTTCAAAAATCCTCTGGTTTCCAAACGGGTAGCCAGTTGTTTCACGTTTTGGTGGGTGGTGCTCATGGCATCAGCCATTTCCTGCATGGATGGGGGGTTTTGGAAAGCGTTGGCCATGACAATCATCATTAACCATTGTTTGGTGGTTATCTGATCATCAGCAAGGTTTCGGCCAATAATATAACCCCATCTCTGCTGCACCAGGAATAAAACCACTAAGAGATATCTTTCCATATCCAGTCTTTCTGCATTAAATTCTGCCTTAATGGTGTGGGAATCTTTCATTATTCTACCCTAATCATTGTTCTGTTATCACCTTTATTGAATTTGATGTATTTATTTCCATCCATGGAGCCATTTATCCTGCTGTAGAAGGTTGCTGTAATTATTATTCCAAGCACAGTTACAACTATAAAGAACACAGCCTGCCCTACTTCAATATTCACACCACTTTGTGTCATGAAATAGATCATGGAAAGTATTGCAGTTCCCAGTAAAGATACTTTCATCAGGAGAATGGATGCCAGTGCATATCCCCACGTTTTACCTTTAAAAAGAAGTATTCCGGTAATCACTACCGCAGGAACAACAACCCCTAAATCTAAAGCTTGAATTACCAATGTAGTGTACGTTTCAAGTGTGGACGGTGGAACACCCGTTGATAATGAGTTAATAATCATTTTAAGCCACATACCTGCCAACATTGACCCGATAATTACCATGAATACTGCAGCAACTTTGTTGATTCGTCCGGGAGTGAAACTTTTCTTGACATTTTTAATATCGAGGGTTATTAGTTCTCCCAGCAACGAATACAGTGATATGGAAAATATGGCCACATAGGCTAGGAATAGTTGATTATATGACGTAAGGAAGGCCATTGATGCATAAGAATACAGGAAGTAAAATATGGTTCCCATCCAGATCAATCGTCCTCTCAGTGAATCTTTCCTGATTAAATATAATGTTCCCAGCAATAAGGGGATGCAAATTACCAGTGTAACCAGATCCTGGCCCATCATTTGGGCTGCACCAGAGATGGTGTCATGCTGGTAAAGTCCTTTCCAGAATAATCCTGCTAAAGTTGCAATTAATGCAAGAATAGCGATAGCAATTGAGTTTGTATATATTATTTTTTTTTCCATTTCTTTTCAACTCCCATATAAAATTTTAATAGGTAATATATTACATATTTAGGTAATATATTACCTAAAATGTAGGAACTACTATATAAAGTTTGTGTCTCCGCGTTTAGAAAAATCTTAAAATTGTTTAAATCAAAAGCCACATAACAATAATTATTGATTTTAACGGGATTTTGGGGGTAGACTGGAATGGAACATTCTCATTCAAACCATGAAATGGACCCTAAAATGAGAAAGAAACCGGATGGACATGGACATCACCACATGATCGCCGACTTTAAAAGACGTTTCTGGATATGTGTAGTTTTAACCATTCCCATTGTCTTTTTAACACCACACATTCAAAATATTCTTGGCTTTGGGGAGTTACTAAGTTTTTATGGAGATTCCTATCTTTTGTTCTTTTTATCATCAGTGGTCTATTTTTATGGTGGTTATCCATTCTTCAAGGGCATGTACAAGGAGTTAAAATCACGAATGCCTGGGATGATGACTCTGGTGGCGGTGGCCATAACCACCGCCTATATCTATAGCAGTGCAGTGATTTTCGGTCTTAAAGGCGAAATTTTCTTCCTGGAACTGGTCACCCTGATTGATATAATGCTTTTGGGCCACTGGTTGGAGATGCGATCAGTTATGGGGGCTTCCAATGCCCTGCAAGAACTGGTAAAACTATTACCATCATCGGCCCATAAGATAATGCCTGGTGGTGAAACCATGGAGATCCCGCTGGCTGAATTGGAAGTGGGAAATCAGGTGCGGGTAAAACCAGGAGAGAAAATCCCGGCTGATGGCCAGATAATCATGGGTGAAACTAATGTTGATGAGTCCCTCCTCACTGGTGAATCAGAACCACTATATAAAAAGGCTGAAGATGAAGTAATAGGAGGATCCATAAATTTAGATGGTTCTATACAGGTGGAAATCCAGAAAACAGGAAAAAAATCCTTTTTATCCCAGGTAATAACCATGGTGGAGGAAGCCCAGGCTGGTAAATCCAAAACACAAAACCTGGCAGATCGTTTCGCCATGTATTTGACCATAATATCTCTCACAGCAGGTTTCATAACTCTGGTGGTCTGGATGATAATAACTGGACAGGATCTGGCATTTTCCCTGGAAAGAGCCGTGACAGTCATGGTAACCACATGTCCCCATGCACTGGGCCTGGCCATACCACTGGTAGTGGCAGTTTCCACTGCACTGTCAGCCAGCAACGGTTTGTTGGTAAGGAACAGAACCTCTTTTGAAAAAGCACGTAACATAAACGCTATTATATTTGATAAAACAGGCACACTGACTAAAGGAGAGTTCGGAGTTACTGATGTTATTTCTCTGGATGATAAATTGGATTCTGTGGAGATTTTGAAATATGCGGCATCCCTGGAGGCTTATTCAGAACATCCCATTGCCAGGGGTGTGGCTGCAGAATCAAATGATCATTTCCCAGTGGAAAATTTCAAATCAATCCCAGGAAAAGGTGTCGAGGGAGTAGTTCTGGGGAAAAAGGTGAAAATGGTAAGTTCAGGATACTTAAAGGAATTAGGTTTTGATGTTGATGATGAACGGGTTGATAAGTTATTATCACAGGGGAAAAGCACGATTTTTGTTATTTTGGATGGGCAAGTGAAGGGGTACCTGGCTCTGGCAGACATCATCCGTCCTGAGTCCAAGGAAACTGTAGCAAGGTTTAAGGAAATGGGTATCAAGTGCCTCATGATTACTGGAGATAAAAGGGAAGTGGCAGAATGGGTATCCCAAGAAGTAGGTCTGGATCAGTATTTCGCCGAGGTCTTACCACCAGATAAGGCACAAAAAGTAAAAGAGATCCAAGAAGAGGGTTGGGTGGTGGCCATGACTGGTGACGGTATCAACGATGCTCCAGCCCTGGCCCAGGCTGATGTAGGAATAGCCATAGGGGCCGGGACTGATGTGGCCATAGAAACCGCAGATATTATCCTGGTCCGGAGCAACCCCTTAGATGCCCTTTACATAATTCGGCTGGCACGCTCCACCTACCGGAAAATGGTGGAAAACCTGGCATGGGGAGCAGGATATAACATATTCGCCATACCCCTTGCTGCAGGAGTTTTATCAGCCTATGGAATCATCCTAACCCCTGCCATGGGAGCAGTGTTAATGTCTGCCAGTACCATAATTGTGGCAGTTAATTCCAAGTTTTTGAGGATGGAAAAATAGAACTAAGTGACAATGAGGTGAGGAGAAGAGTTGGAGTTTAAAAGAAATGATTAAACTTTTTTCATAACATAAAAAATAGAACTAAGTGATTCTACATCTTCCTTAAATGCATTTATTTCATCTATTTCTTTTTGTACGGTCTGCTGAACTTCTGAATTATTTTTATACTTTTCATCTAACTTTTTAAGATGCTTTTCATAGGGAAGGTAAAAATCCAATTTCCAAGTCTGGTGGGTGATTAAAAAAGAGTTAAGCAATTTATATCCGCATTTTTCAATGATTTCTAACTTTTTGGCATGGTCATGGTATTGATCATGAACCACTAAAAATCCCTGATCCTTAAGCAGGGGTTTCCATTCTTTCAAACCCCTCTTGAATCCTATTATAAAGATGGATCCCTCACTCCAGATCATATCAAAACTTTCATCAGGGAAAGGTAAATCAAATAATGAGCAATTAATTGTTTCGATCTGTTTTTCAAGACCCATCTTTTCTATTTTCTCTTTGAGAATATCCAATGAATCCTGATCTATATCAATACCAATAACTTCTCCCCCACTCATTCTGGCAAGTTCAAGGGTGGGAAGTCCTGTACCACAACCAATATCAAGTATTTTAGGGGTGTTGATGGGAGGGAGTTGATAAAATGCCTTCTTCGTGTATTCAATTAAGGGCTGGCGAAAGGCATCTTTATTTATTATTTTTAATGTTTCCACGCTCATAAGAGGATTCCTGTTTTCCAGTTAACCACATGATTCCCATGTTTTATATGTCCTTTTTGATCACTAAGGTTTTTGCTATAATATCGCCAATCCTCTGTTTTTTTACAGATCCAAAGCTGAAGATTAAACCCACTAATCCTGGCACCAGATAGGGGATCAGATCTATAATCAGTAGAAGGTTTCGGGTTATGCTTTGCCAGTAACTAATTTGTTTTTGGTTGGATTCATTCACTATTTTGATTCCCATTATCATTTTACCGATGGTTTGTCCGTTTTTTTCAAGAAGGATGAAATAAGCAAAAAATATCACCAAATCGAGAATTAACCAGATTGCCGATAGCAAACTTTCGTTAACTAACTCCCCATTTACCATAACTTCAAAAACAATCAGTGCCACTAAAGTTATAAAGAAAATCACCACTAACAAAACCAGATCAATTATAAATGCTAATGATTTGTATAGTAAGGAGGCGTATTCCAATTCTATTTTTTCCCCACATTCCCTACAGTAAACTGCCCGGGTTGGATTGTAAGTTTTGCAGTTAGTACATTGAATTTCATGGGATCTATTATTGATATTACTTATTTCGGTATTTGTTTGAAATGCTGCCTTTAGTTTGTCTTTTTTATTCCAGAATACCATGACAAGGAGTATGGGTGGCAGGATAAAATAGGGAACACCCACTGCTGCCTGGGATCCTGCGGTCATTATGGATGGTAAATTACCCAGTAACTCGGGACTACTAATTATTGTGGTAATAAATAGATTATTAACAATATGGGCTCCTATGGCAGTTTCAAGGCTGTTTTCCCCTAACGTTATGATACCTAAGGTTATTCCAAAGATAAACATGTTGATAACCATGCCAACACCGCTGATGACGTCATTACCATTCCAAAAATGTCCAATTGCAAAAATTACAGAAGTGATCAACAGGGGAATGGCTGGTTTTCTTGTTAGAAGTCCTATTCCCTGCATGAGATATCCTCTGAAAAATATTTCCTCAAATGAGGCCTGAATAGGGTAGATGATCAGACTTAAAATTAAAAGGATGAAGAATGCAGGATTAAAGGACCATTCAACAGAAGTCGGGTTGATTATCACATCTATCAGGAAGGCACATCCTATTATGATAAACCAAAATCCCGCTCCCTTTAGTATTCTCTTCCAATCAATATGGGGGGAGGTGGTGATGAGATGGATAAGTTTTTGGTGGTGGATGGTGCGTGTGCAGGCATAGAAGATGAAAAAGGATAGTGCATAGTAGATGCCAAACAATGCCAGGAAAGTCAACGAGCCAATGCTGTTTACCATATTTTCGGGATCCATCTCCTGTTTTATAGGATGGAAAATAATGAAAACCGGGATTAAAATAATCAGTAACAGTATAAATGGCCCAATCCATGTTGTAATGATGGTTAAGATGTATCTCCACCAGTTGTTATTACCATACTGTGCGTTATCTAGGAAAGTTTTCCCTGACATGTTATCAATTGAATAAAAATCATGACAAGTGAAAGTAGGTCATGTTTTTTCACTTAATTTTTTAGTGCGTCTTTTATGGAGGATATATGTAAGATTCATTACACATATTAATATATTTATTATTTTTATGATCATTTCATGTTCATGGAAAATAGAATAAAAACTTCAAATGAGTTTTTATAATGAAGCGCCGGGACTGGGATTTGAACCCAGGGTGAGCATCGCTCATAGGATTTCGAATCCTACGCCTTACCTGACTAGACTATCCCGGCATAGAATATATTCAAAAGTGTGCATGGCTATCATAAATAACTATTCATGCCAAATTTTTCAAGATATTCATGAGTGTACAGGTTAAGTTTTCGGATCCCCATGGGATCCAATCAAAGCTTATATATGTTCATCTGAACATATATTCATATGAAAGTTCCTAATATTGTTTTTTCAGCAAATGTTTAGTAGCAAATATCTAGTATTAGAGGAAAATAAAATGACGAAAAATCATGAACACTGTACAGAAGACTTGGATTCATCAGCCACATGCAGCTGTTGCGGTGGAGATATATTTCAGGAAAAACCACCCCTTTGGAAACACAAACCCCTGCTAATCATATGCACGTCTGCAGTAATATTTGCCGTTGCTTTGGTCCTTGAAAAATTCCTTAACCAGGGCATACTGGCAGAAGTAGCATTCCTGGCTGTGGTGGCAGTGGCTGGTTATGAAATCATCATGGGGGCTTTTAAAGGACTTTTGAAATTCCGTTTCAATATGAACCTCCTCATTACCATTGCAGCAGTAGGTGCATTTCTCATAGGTCATGGTGAAGAAGGAGCAGCTGTTATCCTCCTATTTTATGTGGCTGAATTTTTGGAGGACTATGCCAGTGAACGGGCACGTAACTCCATAGCTGCTCTCCTTAAACTGGCACCTGAAACAGCCCATGTGATTCGCAAGGGACAGGAATTGGAAGTTCATGCACACAGTGTGCAACTGGATGAAACGGTAGTGATCCGGCCGGGTGATAAGATACCCCTGGATGGTGTGGTGATTAAGGGTTCATCCGCAGTAGATCAATCCCCTATAACTGGTGAAAGTATGCCAGTAACCAAAAAAAGTGATGACGAGGTTTTTGCAGGAACCCTCAACGCTGAAGGATATTTGGAAGTAAGGGTAACCCGGAAATCCGATGAAACCATCATATCCAGAATCATAGAACTGGTACGTGAGTCTAAAAATAAAAAATCAAAAACAGAATCATTCATCGATGGTTTCGCAACATATTACACTCCTTCCGTGATTTCACTGGCCATTGTAGTGGCGATAATCCCTCCCTTCCTATGGGGGGCTTCGTTTGATGACTGGTTCTACCGGGCTCTGGTTCTTCTGGTGGTATCCTGTCCATGTGCCCTGGCCATATCCACTCCAGTTTCCATGGTATCAGGAATAACATCCGCCACCAGAAACGGAGTACTGATAAAAGGAGGAGAATACCTGGAAGAAATGAAAAATGTGAAAACGGTAGTCTTTGATAAGACTGGAACCCTAACTGAAGGCTGTCTGGAAGTCACAGATATATTTACTTTTAACGGCACTTCCATGGATGACGTGTTAAGAATATCTACCTCCTTGGAGTCCCATTCCAAACACCCCCTGGCAAAAGCCATACTCAAAAAATCCAAAGAAGTTGGAGTGCAACTGGAAGAAGTCCATAACTTCAAATCCATAACTGGAACTGGTTTAAAGGGTGAAATTAATGGAAAAACGTTTTATGTGGGTAATAAAACTTTATTTAGGGACACAAACCGTTTTAAGGATGAAGATATCCCTCTGGGGAGGATAAAGAAATTAGAGGAAGAAGGTAAAACCGCAGTCTTATTGGGAAACCAACAGGAAATTATGGGGTTAATCGTTCTTATGGATAGTATTAGGGATGATGCCAATAAAACCATTCGATTCCTCAAAAGAAATGGAATTAAGACGGTTATGCTCACTGGTGATAACCAGGGCACTGCACGTGGAGTAGCCTCTCAGTTGGGATTGGATGAATATTACCATGGACTCCTACCTGAGGACAAGGTGGAAAAGATTGATGAACTTGTCCAAAACCATGGACACGTGGCCATGGTGGGTGATGGAGTTAATGATGCTCCTGCACTGGCAAGAGCCAACATAGGAATTGTTATGGGGGCAGCTGGTTCAGATGTTGCCATTGAAACTGCAGATGTGGCTTTGATGAACGATGATCTTGTCAAAATAGAATACCTTGTGAAACTAAGTAGAAAAACCATGGGCGTTGTCAGGGAAAACGTAATTTTATCCATACTGATAAAAACATCTTTCGCAATTCTGGCAGTTTTAGGATTTATCACCCTGTGGATGGCAGTGGGTATTGGGGATATGGGTCTCAGCTTGACAGTTATCCTGAACGCCCTTAGAATAGGGAGTCAAAAATTCCAATGAGATTATTATTAAGTGTTAACAATTACTCGCTGCAATGAATTCATCTAACTTCTGTTTGGCATCTCCATTTTGGACGGTTTTTCTGGCTAAATCTACTCCAGTTTTAAGATCAGATGTTTTATCTGCCAGGAACAAAATAGCCCCGGCATTGGCCAGGCAGATATCCATCCTGGCTTTCTGTTGGGCAGTTTCTCTTTTCCCATCCAGTACATCCATAGCAATTTTCATGTTTTCTTCCAGAGTATCCGGAGCCATAATGAACTTTTTATCCGCCAATTCTAGTCCTAAATCATTTGGTTGCAACTGAAAAACCTTTATTTCACCACCATCTAAAATTGCTACTTTGGTTTTGCCGATTATGGAGATTTCATCCATTGCTACATTATCTTCATCATCAAAACCATGCAATACCATGGCCCTTTTAACCCCTAAGTTTTTAAGGACATTGGCTATTGATTCCACATATTCAGGGTCAAAAACTCCCATAAGATGGATATCTGCATTTGCAGGGGAAGTCAATGGTCCCAAAACATTAAAAACTGTGCGGATTCCCAGTTTTCTCCTTACAGGCATTACATGTTTGGTGGCAGGATGGAAGTTAGGGGCAAACATAAATCCCATTCCTGTTTTTTCAAGGCATGCTTCCACATCCTCTGGTTTACCATTTATATTAACTCCCACAGCCTCTAAAATATCAGCACCACCACATTTACTACTCACAGCTCTGTTTCCATGTTTGGCAATGGCCACACCATTAGCTGCAGCAATAATGGCGGCAATAGTACTCACATTAAAGGTTTTAAAACTGTCCCCTCCAGTACCACAGGTATCCACCAGGGGTTCATCTAGCTGGACTGATACTTTAATGGAAACCTGGCGCATAGCCCTTACAAAACCCGTTATTTCGGATATGGATTCACCTTTAGTGGCAAGAGCGGATAATAAAGCAGCCATGTGCACATCACTGGCACTACCACTTACCATTTCCATCATACAATCATAAGCCTCTTTTTCCTCAAGATCCTGTCGGGATACAACCTTTTTTAAACACTCTTCAATCATTTGCATCACTGTTTCCGGGTGGCTGCCTTAAGATCATGACAGAACGTGCTGATCTTATCTAACATCATCTTTTTATCAGGGAGATTCTCAGTTATCAAGTTCAATATGGCACTGGCCACAATGGCCCCATCTGAACCGCTATTTATAACGTTTTGTACGTGTTCAGGTTTAGAAATCCCGAAACCAACCACAATTGGGAGGTCGCTGTGGGTTTTGACCCGTTCCACCAGTTCAACAGTGCTGAATTTAAGATCATCACGTGCTCCGGTGACACCCATAACTGCCACCACATACAAAAACCCGCTACAAATCTGTGATATTTTCGCCAGACGTTCATTACTGGTGGTCTGGGCAACCATGAATATCTGCTGAACTCCATATTTTTCTGAAGCATCAACTGCATCTTGAGCCTCTTCTGGTGGTAAATCAGCAGCAAGAATAGCATTAACCCCACTTTCCTTGGCATTTTGGTAGAATTTGCCTATTCCCATTTTATAAATTAAGTTATAGTAAACCAGAAGTCCTATGGGGATGGAAGTGAACTCCCTTATCATTTTAATAAATTCAAATCCCTTTTCTGTAGTCATTCCGGCATTTAAAGCCCTAATATCTGCAGCCTGAACTGTTGGTCCATCAGCCACCGGGTCACTGAAAGCAAAACCAATCTCCAAGGCGTCTGCTCCATTTTCTACGTAGGTTTTTACAATTTCCAGGGAGGTTTCAAAATCAGGATCCCCGGCAACAATGAAAGGAATGAATGCTCCTTCTTTTTTATCCTTAACCCGCTGAAGCATCTCATCATAACTTTCCACTTCCATCTCACCGGAACTCATATTTCCACCCCCATTTCACGGGCAGCCAGAAACATATCTTTATCTCCACGACCGGAAAGATTAATTACAATGGTTTTACCCTTATTTTTGGGTATATTGGCATATTTAACTGCATAAGCAACCGCGTGAGAACTTTCCAGGGCAGGAATTATGCCTTCATATTTGGAGAGCATCTCAAATGCTTCGAGTGCCTCTTTATTAGTTACAGCATCGTATTTTGCCCGGCCAGTGACTTTTAGGTAGGCATGTTCCGGACCTACTCCAGGATAATCAAGACCAGCAGAGACTGAATGAGCCTCAGCGATCTGCCCATCATAATTTTGAAGGACAAAAGAGAATGAACCATGTAATACTCCCTCTGTACCCTTACACAGGGTTGCTCCGGTTCGATCAGTATCCACTCCATCTCCACCACCTTCAACACCGATAAGTTCCACTTCTTCATCATCCATGAATCCTGAAAATATTCCCATAGAGTTACTTCCACCCCCAACACAGGCAATAACTGTATCTGGAAGTTTACCTTCCTTTTGAAGAATTTCTTCTCTGGTCTCCCTGCCAATAACACTCTGGAAGTGTTTCACCATGGTGGGGTAAGGGTGGGGTCCCATGGTGGAACCTATGAGGTAATGGGTGGTGTCCACACTGGCCACCCAATCACGAAATGCATCATTTATAGCATCTTTAAGGGTTTGTGAACCATTTTCAACGGGCAAAACCTTAGCTCCGGAAAGTTCCATCCGGAAAACATTTAACTTCTGTCGTTCCACATCTTCTGATCCCATGTAAACTTCCACAGGGATCCCCAGAAGAGAACCAACAACTGCTGTGGCTATACCATGCTGCCCAGCACCAGTCTCAGCTATAATTCTCTTTTTACCCATATATTTAGCTAAAAGTCCCTGTCCGAGTGTGTTATTTATTTTATGGGCTCCGGTGTGGAGCATGTCTTCTCTTTTAAGGTATATTTTACATCCTACTTTTTCTGAAAGATTCTTGGCATAATATAAAGCTGTTGGACGTCCAGCGAATTCCCTTAAATAATAATCAAGTTCTTCATTGAACTTTTTATCATCCTTATATTTTAAGAATGCCTCCTCAAGCTCTTCAAGGGCGGGTATTAGGAGTTCTGGCACGAACATTCCTCCATATTTGCCGAATTTCCCATCAGTTATCATAAAATCACCATTATTCCTATTTTTCATTAAATCATATTGTTATCAAATATTTTGGAGTAATTCATTTTATAATGTTTTAATTTTCATTAATTTTTGAATTTTATCAGAATTTTTAACTCCAGGTTCATCTTCTACACCCGAGTTAACATCAAAGAATGTGAATATCTTCGCCAGGGGGTTCCCTTCATTTTTAATTCTTTCAATGTTCATTCCTCCAGCAAGGAAAAGTTCAATATTTTCATTATGAGATTTGGCGATTAGAGCTGCTTCTATCGCAGTATCTGTGGGGATCTGTTTCCCAGTTCCTCCGGTTTTTCCATGAATTTCATAATCAAAAAGCAGGTAATCACAGACATCTGCAAAATCTTCAATCTCTTGTTTTTTAGCAGGATCAATCATTTCAGATATTCCAATCGCTCGTGTAACGGTTAAACGAGAGTTATTATTCTTAATTTCTCCGATTTCATCTGGGGAAAGGGAATGAAGCTGTATATTATTCAAACCTGATTTTTTTATCCTTTCGTTGGCATCTACCATATTTGCAGGTTCAATTACAAGCACTGCCTTGTTTTTATCCATCATGGTAGAGGTTAATTCTTTGATCTGGTCTGTTTCCACCCTTCTTTTGGATCTTTCAATGTTGATGAATCCTATGAGATCTGCACCTGCCTTTTCACAGGTTTCCAGGTCCATTTTGTTTCGTATTCCGCAGATTTTTATCTTCATATCACAGTCACTGCTGCACTATTGGCTATTCTATTGGCCCTGGCATTTTTGGCGGAATAAACCAATTCTCTGACCTTTCCATTGATATTATTGTTTGTCATGATGCTGGTACCCACCAAAAGGGCGTCTGCACCGAAACTGGAAAGTAATTCGACATCTTTGGCATTTTTCACTCCACTTTCTGATACCATGATGGTGTCAGAGGGTACTGACTGTGCTAATTTTTCAGTCCTTCCCAGATCAATGGAAAAATCGTTGAAATCCCTGTTATTTATTCCTATTATTTTTGCACCAGCTTTGGTTGCTAGTTCTATTTCTTCATTATTTTTGCACTCCACCAGAGCGTCCATATCAAGGTAGTGGCATAATTCGATCCCTTCCAGGAGGTTGGGATATAAACTGGCCATCAGGAGAACTGCACTAGCACCGTAGGCTCGAGCTTCATAAATTTGGTAGGGATCCAGTATGAAATCCTTGCGTAGTAAGGGAAGTTTGGTTATTCTGCAGGCCATTTTTAAATTATCAATATTACTTTTAAAGTATGATTCTTCAGTTAAAACTGAAACTGCACTGGCTCCTCCTTCTTCGAATTGGGGAAGAACCTCATCTATCGTAAGAGGACTGATATTTCCCAGAGAGGGGGATGCTGGTTTATATTCGCAGATAATGGAAACATCATCCTCTTTAGTTAAGGATTTTGCAAAATCAGTCCTGAGTTTAACCCGTCTGATATTCTCTTTTAACTCGTTAAGTGGTTGATATTTCATTCTAACCTTAAGGAACCTTTTTCTTTCCTGTATAATATCAGCGAATTTCATGAGACTTCCATCTCCAGGAAATTTTTCATAATGATTTTACCATCATGGGTTCCAATGGATTCTGGGTGGAATTGGAGGCCAAATATGGGATATTCATGGTGTTTTATGGCCATGATCATGCCTTCATCAGTTTCAGCCAGGATATCAACAGATTCTGGTGTGGTATCCCGTTTACATACCAGGGAATGGTATCTGGCAGCTGGAAGAGGACTGCTCACTCCCTGGAACATTCCATTATTTTGATGGATTATTTGAGTTTGTTTTCCGTGCACGGGTTCTGTGCGGATTATTTGGCCACCAAATGCGGTGAAAATTCCCTGATGTCCCAAACACACACCTAACACTGGGATTTTTTTACCTACCTCCAGGATAGTGTCTTTGGAAACTCCGAAATCCCTTTCGTTTTCAGGGTTTCCTGGTCCAGGAGATATGATAATTTGGGATGGTTGGAGTTTTTTTATCTCTTCCACAGTTATTTCGTCATTTCTGTAAACTTGGATGTCTTTTTCAAATTCTCCCACTAGTTGATAAAGATTATAGGTGAAAGAATCGTAGTTATCGATTATTAGTATCATTTTGCTTCACCTGACATGTTAAGTGCGCTTAAAAGTGCCTGAGCTTTGTTTTCACATTCATAATATTCACTGGTGGGAACTGAGTCATGGACTATTCCTGCCCCTGCCTGTATTTTTCCATGGGCACCGTCACATACCAGGGTTCTTATGGTTATGGCAAAATCTGCATTCCCATTTAAACCGAAGTATCCCACTGCACCGGCGTAGGGTCCGCGGGGGATCTGTTCCAGTTGATTAATTATTTCCATAGCCCGGATTTTAGGGGCACCACTTAGGGTACCTGCAGGGAATATGGAGGCAAAGGCATCCACGGCATTTTTACCATTCTGGAGTTTGCCCTGCACCCTAGATACAATATGCTGAACATGGGAGAATTTCTTCACAGTCATATATTCTGGAACATGTACTGTGCCAAATTCACTTACCTTCCCAATATCATTACGGGCCAGATCTACCAGCATCAGATGTTCGGCTCTTTCCTTTTCATCAGCTAAAAGTTCTCGTTCCAGATTTAGATCTTCCTGTGGTGTTTTTCCACGTTTTCGGGTTCCGGCTATTGGATAGGTTTCAACATCCTTTCCTTCCACCCGTACCAGCATTTCCGGACTGGAACCGATTATCTCCCTTTGACCCAGCTTCAAATGGTACATATAGGGTGATGGGTTGATGTTTCGGAGAGTTTCATAAAAAGACAGTTTATCCCCGGAAATTTCATATTCACGGGCATTGGAGATGACACCCTGGAAGATTTCCCCGGCTTTAATTTTATCTTTAGTTTCTAAAACCATATTTTCAAATTTTTCACGGGAAAAATGATGGTTTTTTTCTTTAAAGGATAATTTTTTGTTGTTAAATTCTTCACGGGAAGTTTCTTTGATTTCATCCAGCCGATTTTCTCCAAGGGTTATATATTCACATTTATTCTGAAGCCGGTCAAAGATCACAGCATCCATGAAAAGTCCAAATTCATAATCTGGCATGGTTCCTATTTCCACTTGGACTGGTTCAAAGTATCGCACTGATTCATAGGATACATATCCCACCAATCCCCCGCGGAATCCTTTTTTCTTACTTCCATTTCCAATGATACCTTTAATTTCATCAAAGGGATTTGGAGTTTCAAATTCTAGGGTTTCATCTTCATTCTCGATTTTGAGAATTCCATTCTGGGCCTTGATAATGGCGGTTGGTTTGAAACCTATAACTGAGTATCTGGCCAGACCACCATCACTTTCCATGGACTCTAGAAGGAAACTACTGGGATATTTAGAGTATATTTTTTTGAAAAGTTCGAAAGGAGAGTCAAAATCTATTTGAGTCTTTTGAACTTCTTTATTTTTCAGTTCATATTCGCCAAAAGCATTCACAGCCCTGCATTTTTTCACCATAATTAGTCACTGACACTCATATACTTCATTGTACTATTTAAACCTTTAGAGTATAAAAATGTACATAAAATTAATTATATGGGCACTGCTAAATGGAACATATAGAATGGTGCAGAGCAGTGAAAGTGAAATGATTACTGTGGAAAAATTTAGGTATCATGGATAAAACTTAATTATCATGGAGAAAACCGCATGTGGGACCGTGTAAAACATAAATTCGAAAAATTTCCAGCAAGAATGGGAGTAGCACGTAAAATAGTTGAACTAGGGCTAAGGGTTGGTGAAAATGGCAAAATTTACTGTGGAGACGTGGAAATAACTGACGTAGCCCTAGCACGAGGAGCAGACGTGGATCGCAGATCCATCCGGGCTACAGTAGAAGTGATAATGGATGACCCGGAACTAGCCGCCATTTTCAGCAACATATTCCCAGCCGGAGCCTTACTTAAAAACGTAGCCAACGATCTTGGTTTTGGAGTGGTGGAAGTAGAAGCCCATGCTGGTGCTCCAGGCATACTGGCTAAAGCCACCCAGTTAATATCACAAGAAGGTATAAGTATCAGACAGGCCCATGCAGGGGATCCCGAACTGGAGGAAAACCCAAAACTAACCATAATAACTGAAAAACCAGTTAAAGGGGATATGATCCAGAAATTTCTGGCTATTCAGGGGGTTAAGAGAGTTTCTATTTATTAATCAATCTAAAATGGGTTAAAAAACAAGAAAAACTTTGAAAACTTATGAAGAAGAAAAAATGAAAAATATAAAATAATATTCTTTAATTATGCATTTTTCACGGTTTTAACTTTTCATGCTTCTTCTTCATCCATAATCTTCAGAAGTTCATCCCATGCTTCCAGGGATTCTTGAGCTTCCTGGTCAGATAAAACCTCTATTGCATATCCTGAATGTACCAGGACGTAACGACCCACATCCACATCCTCTACTAGATCCAGTTTAGCTTGTTGCCTGACTCCACCAAAGTCCACAGTGGCTACATTATTATTAATTTCTACAATTTGAGCTGGTGCTGCGATACACATTACGATCACCTTCTAAAAGTTATTTTAAAGAGTTAATATTCGTTTTCGGATTAGTTGGATTAACTTTACCTTGAATTGTATTAAATTAGAAGTGTTTTACTAAGAATTCACCCAAAGTTTAGTTATTTTAATAGATACTCATCACAATATAAATATCTTGGGGAGGAATGGATTTTTTAGTTATGAAATTGATTTCATATTATGTGTAAAGTGATGAGTATGTAAGTGGGATGATGAAATGAAAATGGTGATAATTGGGGGAGGACCAGCAGGCCGCACTGCAGCTACGGAAGCAGCACAACTTGATGCAGAAGTCACATTAATTGAAAGAAAACATATTGGAGGAACTTGCCTTCATGAAGGTTGCATGGTAGTGTGTGGATTGAATGAGGTAGTCCGTTTTCATGAAAACTCTAAAAAATTCCACCAAATGAGTATCATCTCTAATCAACCCCAAGTTGATTATTCCAAAGTGGTCCAGGGGATAAAAAAGGTAATAGGTAAAATAGAACGGGTTTTAAAACATGAAACCAGACAATCAGGGGTAGAAATAGTCCTGGGAGAAGCATCAAAGATCAACGAAGAGACAGTGGAAGTTGATGGGGAAGAATATCCATATGATAAACTCTTAATATCCACAGGTTCTAGACCATTCATCCCGCCTGTCCTGGGAGTGGAGAATGCTTTAACCTACCGGGATGTTTTAAATTTTAAAGAAGTACCTGAAAAACTAAATATCGTGGGTAGTGGTGTAATTGCTGCAGAATTTGCAGGAATATTCTCATCACTGGGAAGCCAGGTTAAAGTATTGTGCCGTGGCAGTTTTTTAAGAAATTTAGATGGTGAAATCAAAAAATATGTATTAGAACATCTGCTTCGTGATGTAGAAATCACAGAAAACGTGCAGGTTAATGAAATAACCAGTGAGGGTGCAATCACTTCTGGTGGGGAAGTAGAAGGGCCGGTATTTTTGGCCACAGGCATGACACCCAACTCAGAAATAGCTGAAAATCTGGTTGAAATCGGATCCAAAGGTCAAATAAGGGTTAATAAACAAATGAAAACCAGTAATTCATCTATTTATGCTGCAGGTGATGTTGTGGGGACGGTTGGCAATACTCCAGTGGCACGTAGGGAGGGTGTTGTTGCAGCGAGAAATGCATGTGAAATATCAGCTACCATGGATTATTCCATCATACCTCAATCCTTAACACTTTACTATCCAGTTAGTTTTCTAAACACTGAAAGTGAATTTAAAAATTTTAAAGATGAATCAGAAGCATTCAATGTTCGTATAAGGGGTTCAGGTGGTCCCGGTTCATTCTGGAATGTTCTGGAGGGGAATACTGGTTTTACCAAAATGTCAGCAAACCTAAAAACCGGTGATATACTCAGTGCATCTTCAATATCACCTTCATCCAGTACCAGCATACCATACCTGGCTAAGATGATTAAAGATGGTTATAAAACATCTGACTTTGATGATTTTATAGAAACACACCCTTCAACAGATGCTATTTATAAATTACTGCATTTTTTGGCAAAATATGGCTAAGTAACATGTTAAATAATAAAAAACAGATTTATCCTGCATAAACCAGAGTGTTTAAGTGTAATGCTCAGAATACGCAAATGATTGTTGTTTATTCATCCCTCAATCCTGCCATATATGATACTGGCTATTTTATCAGAGGCTTGCAGGACATCTTCGCTGTATTTAAGTGCGTTTTCTTTTAGTTTGCCCAGATCAGTTAATGCTTGTTCAGTGACTTTTTCGATATCTTCAAGTTCACTTTCCAGCACAGCTCCTTTGAAAATCGAGGCAAGATTATGATACCTGCCATATTTAACTCCTAAAAGGGCTATAATGGGTAATTGGCATGCAATAGCTTCCTGGATCATCATACCATCATCAGTAAGTACAGCCAGGTCAACGATCTTGTAAAGATCTCTTATCCAGTCAATGTAGCCCAGATAAATAATGTTTTTTTCCTTAAGATATTCCCGATATTTCTCTTCTAAAGGATCTCCAACAACCAGTATATTGGCGTTTACACCACTTTTCCCCAGTTTTGATGCTCCCAATGCCATTTTTTCAAATAAAGTAGAACCAGATGAGAACAAGATGGTGGGACGACTAGAATTAAACTCTTCTGGCAACTTAACAAGGGCTTTATTCTCATCTCCCACAACGATCTCGGGATCAACAGGGGAAAAAGCTTTATGGATCCTTTCATCCTTCAGATCAAGCTGGAAAAGGTTTGACTCAGGTAAAGCCACAGTGGTAGTGATTTTGGTGCATACTTTGGCATCGGCAGGGGTTATTAAGATACCCACTGAGGGTGTGTTGGCCATTTTAGCCCCTAAACATCCAACTACAGCCCCACCTCCAATCACACCCACCACCACATCAGGGTTTACTTTCCTTATGAGGCGAGCAGCTTCAACTGCTGCTTTAGAAGTTCTAACTGCAGCTTTTGCCAGAGTTTTTTTAGTTGCAGCATGACCTCCTGCCTGAGGAATGCTAATTTTATACCAGTTTAAATCATGTTTTTTGAGTAAAAGTCCAGGTGCACTGTGATCTAATGCAAATTCACATTCAACACCATATTTTGATAGGGCATGAGCAATATTGAGGGCGGTGACTGCATCTCCCCCAATTCCTCTTCCAGTAACTATGAATAAAGCCTTCATTTAAACTCCTTTAAGCATAAAATCATTGTTATGTTTGGTAATTATTTCATATTGGCAACATTTCATAATAAATCTTTCCAGAAATTCTTATCTAAGAAATTATAATGAAGACTCTTATTTAATGAAAATTTTCATTGAAAAAAATCCGTATTCCAGATGAACTCGTAGATACCGGATATTGTGTCCACAAATTCCTGATATTGATTCCATATGCCTATGGCAGTTTCAGATATGGCAGTGTTCCCTGAAAGTTTACAAAATGCTATTAACATCTCTTTTTTATCTCTTACAATGAGTTTAATGAATGGAACCGGGAAAAACTTGATTTGGAGAGGTAAACTTTTTAGAATCTCCTGAGTGGGTACTTCAACATCATCAACCCAACATACAGGAGCAGTGAGCATTCTTATGTTAACTCCTTTCTGTAATGGTTTTTCAAGGTTACTCTTAAGTTCATCAGGCTCTTCTGGAAACATTAAACCCCCCATTATAAACAGAGATTCTTTAGCACGGGATATGATCTCCATTTCCTTACTCAGAATTTTTTCCTGGCCATGCAGCAGCCAGATTGGTGCTGGAACCTGGGGGATTTGACTTTCATAAACCATGTTAAGTTCAGCCTCTGCCTGATCCATGGTTTCCCGGATATGGTTTCTGGATCTTTTAAATACTTCATGTGGAGGGATTACCGTGAATTTTAAAGGTTTTCCCCTGTTCATTTCAACGAAATCCTTTTCCACCAGGTTTTTCAACACTTGATATACTTTTGATCGAGGGACATTGGCGGCTAAACTGATTTCAGTAGCATTTGCAGAAATTAATGATGTTAATGCCACGTAAGTTTGTGTTTCATAATCGGTGAGGCCCATTAATCTCAAAGCTTCCATTGATTCTCTGTTTAAAGCCATTAAAATCATTTCCTTTGGGTTTATTTATTTTCATCCTTTTTTTATCGATATTTTAATTCCAAGATAATCTTTGTTTCATTTTATACTATATTAGTGACAAAATCTATAAATGTTTCTTCTCAGGATATCATAAAGTTAGAAGTAAGAAAGGTGAAAATATGACTTCAGAGAATGAATATGCCATCGTAACCAACCACCTCACCAAAAAATTCAAAGATTTCACTGCAGTGAATGATTTGAACCTTAAAGTGAAGAGGGGTGAGATATATGGACTTTTGGGTCCTAATGGTGCAGGCAAAACTACCATGATCAAAATGCTGGCCAGCATCATCAACCCCACTTCAGGAGATGCAAGGGTGCTGGGGGAAAAAATTCCTGATGGTAAAATAGCACCTAAAATAGGTTACATGCCCCAGGAAACGGGTGTGTACCTGGGACTTACCGTGGATCAGAATCTTAAATTTTATGGAAGGATATTCAACCTTGAAAAGGATGAAGTGGAAAAAAGGGAAGATGAACTTCTAAAATTTGTGGACCTTTCTGACTGGAAATATGAAATGGCGGAAAACCTCTCAGGAGGAATGAAACACCGAGTGTCACTGGCTTGCACCCTAATTCACCAGCCAGAACTTCTATTTCTTGATGAACCTACTGTAGGTGTTGACCCTGAACTCAGGGTGTCCTTCTGGAATTACTTCAACCAGCTACGGGAGAAAGGTGTTACCATCCTTATAACCACCCATTACATGGATGAGGCACGCCACTGTGACCGCATAGGTTTCATGCAGAGAGGCCATCTCATAGCAGAAGATGCACCCATAAATCTGCTTGAAGAAAGTGGTAAAGATTCACTGGAGGATGCATTTATGGAGTTTTCTAAAAGGGATGAAACCCATGAAGAGGTGGGGTCATGAAATTTTATCGTGTGATGGCTGTCAGTCGCCGAGTTTTCCGCGACGTGGCCAATGATAAGCGTAGTCTGGCAATGTTATTCATAGCTCCCATCTTTGCCATGTGCATATTTGGGCTGGCCTTCAGTGGTGATGTGGAGGATGTGAATGTTATCATTGTAAATCAGGACAATGGATTCACCCCTCCCATGGGAAACACCACTTATCTATCTGAAAAAATCATTGACAACCTGGATACCAAAGTTTTGAAAATCCAGAATATGAGTAACGTTGATGAGGCACGTCAAAAGGTTGTAGATGGCCAGGCATCTGCAGTGATCATATTCCCTGAAAACTTCACTGAAAACGCCATTTTGAAGACCGAAAATTCATCCTATCCCGACAGTGCAGAGATTGTAATTCAAGGTGATGATAGTATAACCAACATCAAAAACGCCATCTTGAAGACGGTAAACGATGCAGTTTCTGACACCATGTCTGAAGAAGGGGTAAACCCAGCATTGAAAGTAACTTCAGACCCTATTTATGGTAAAGATGCAGAATTCATTGATTTCTTCGTGCCGGGGATATTGGCCTTTGTAGTTTATCTATTAACAACCATATTAACCCTTATAACCTTCGTAGGGGAACGATCCAACGGCACCCTTGAACGAGTGCTGGCCACTCCAGTTACCGAAGGGGAAGTGGTGACCGGGTATGCCATTACATTCGGCACACTGGGAATCACGCAGGTTGCACTCCTTCTTATCATTGCCATCCTGGTATTTGACATTATGGTGATTGGAAACGTGCTTTTAGCTTTTTTAGCAGTGGCAATTTTAGCAGTAACCTGTCAGGCACTGGGAATATTATTATCCAGCCTGGCCAAACGTCCAGAACAGGCAATACAATTTTTCCCATTTGTAATATTGCCAGCATTCCTTCTTTCTGGAGTTTTCTGGCCAATACAGGCTATTCCAGAGTGGTTAAGGCCATTATCATATCTGGTTCCGCCCACTTATGCGGTAAATGCTTGCAGGGCAGTGATGCTTAAAGGATGGGGATTGGATAAAATATGGCCAGATCTCCTAGCTCTGGTAATATTCGCCATTTTGTTCATGGTTTTAGCAGTGTATTCCTTGAGAAGAGGAAAACAATGAAAATAAAATCAGAATATTATTAATATTTCTTTTTTTTTATTTTGAGTTATTTCATGTATTTGATAGATATTTGATAAAATAAACACATGTTTGATAAAATAAACTGACAGATATAATCTAAAAAAATAAGAAAAAGGGGATAAGGCATATCCCAAATTTTGATTTATTTTATTTGCGTTTTGGCAGTATCAATCCACCTAACACCATTAACACTGCAAATAATAGTGGTGCTATTGGTGCTCCGGTAGTTTGCATTCCCACAGTTTGGCCATTGGTTTCTGGAACTGTTCGCGCATTTACAGTCACTGTTTGGATGTTACTTTCCAGATTAGGGTCGTAAGTGTCGGTGGTAAGGCTGGGTTTGAAGATGAATGTTCCAGCACTTAATGCTTTAACTCTAACCAGTGCAGTAGGGTCGCCCACAACTACATCACCCAGTATCCAGGTTACAGTCCTGGTCACAGAGTCATAGGTAGCTGTTCCCTGATCCACAGTCACATCCACAAATTCCATACCATCAGGTATTGGTAGTGTAAACACCACATTCTGTGCGGTGTCCGGACCTCGGTTACCAACTTTGAAGGTGAGAGTTATAATTTCACCCACATAAGGATTGGTTTTACTGGCCCAACTGTTGATGTAGAGGTCTGCTTGAGGGACTTTTAGGGTTCCATTACCAGTAGATGCATTGTAGTAGTCATCTCCTTCAAAATTGGCTTGTATGGTGTACGTACCCCCAACAAGCTCAATTAAATAGGATAAAGTTGCCACGCCATTAACATCTGTGAATGAAGTACCTGCAACAACTCCATTGACAGTAAAACTAACTTCAAGGCCGCTTAAAAGGTTACCATAACTGTCTGTGAGGGTGGCAGTTAGATCAACTGTTTTACCCTTGTTTCCAGTGACATCACTTACGGTGATTGTGGTGTTTGCTTTGTTGATGGTTAGGTTGTTGGTTCCGTTGGTTAGGTTGTAGTATTGGTTGCCTAGGAATTCTGCGGTTATGGTGTAGGGGCTTCCTGTGGGGTTTAGGGTTATGGGGTTGTATGTTATTGTGACTATGCCGTTGGTGTTGGTTGTTGCGCTGTTTATGAATGTGCTGCCGATGTAGAAGTTTATGGTTTCTCCGTTGAGTGGGGTGCCGTATTCATTTGTTAAAGTTGCAGTTAGTGTTGTGCTGCCTAAGTATGTTCCTGTTGATGGGTTTACGGTGATTGTGGTGTTTGCTTTGTTGATGGTTAGGTTGTTGGTTCCGTTGGTTAGGTTGTAGTATTGGTTGCCTAGGAATTCTGCGGTTATGGTGTAGGGGCTTCCTGTGGGGTTTAGGGTTATGGGGTTGTATGTTATTGTGGCTATGCCGTTGGTGTTGGTTGTTGCGCTGTTTATGAATGTGCTGCCGATGTAGAAGTTTATGGTTTTTCCGTTCAGTGGGGTGTTGTATTGGTTTGTTAGGGTTGCAGTTAGTGTTGTGCTACCCAGATAAACTCCTGATGCTGCTTCTACAGTTATGATGGTGTTTGCTTTTTCTACAGTAACTGAGGTGGTTAAGTATTCATTGTCCACCTGAGTGAAGATTACAGCAGTTCCAACTCCCTCTCCAGTGTAGGTTGTGGTACCAATTCCATCGGTGGTTTCAGTGTCCGTGGGATCAACACCTTCAGGTCCAGATACCATGCCAAATTCGACAGGAATTTCGTCAGGCACATAACCTCCAGTAGGCTGTTGGTAGGGGTCCACACCGTTTATGGTGTTCCAGGTTAAATCAGCAGTTATTGTGGAATTGCTGAGATAGTGTATGTTGGTAGGATCAGCCATTAACCTTAGCATAATCCAGGGACTGTAATCCACACCTGCAGAAACTCTGGAACTAGGTTCATCGTTTGATCCCCACCAGTTGTTTTCTGCGTTGGCATTGGCTCCATTACTGGCAATGTCGGGTAAGGTGTTATCTAGGATGCGGTTGAAGTTTATACCAGGTGTGGATGACACATCAACATCTGTGTAAATTGCTCCACCGGTACCATTAGTTCCGTTAAAACCTGAAGTTCCATTGGTACCACCATCTCCTTGTCCTTTTAAACCTCCAGCTCCTCCGCTACCAGGAATGCCAATGAGGTTGCTGATGAGGTTGTTACTGATTACTTCCAGATGAGTTCCAGTGTGGTATATGCCGGCACCAGAACCTGAGTTTCCACCGTTTCCACCGTTTCCACCATTTCCTGAATTAACCCATATCGTGCCAAAGAACCAGTAACTAAACCTGTCGCTACCGTTTCCACCGTTTCCACCGTTTCCACCGTTTCCACTTCGGTTGGATGTTACTGTGGATTCAGTGAGAAGTAGATAGTTGGAGTTGTAGATTGTTCCACCGTTTCCACCGGCACCTCCGGAGCCACCATTACCACCGTTACTGGCGGTTATTTCTCCTTTAACACCGTTTCCACTGTTTCCACCAACTCCTCCTTCACCAGCGTAGTTGTCGTGGATTGTGGTGTTGGTTATATCTGTGGTTCCGGTGTTGTATATTGCTCCACCGTTTCCACCTGAGCCACCATCACCTCCAGTATAACCGGGTATGAGGGCACCGTAACCATTTGCTCCTTTTGCTCCGGCACCTCCGGTTCCTGCAGTGTTGAAGTATATTTCAGTGTTGTTTGATATGGTTGTGGTTCCGGTGTTGTAGATTGCTCCACCGTTTCCACCAGCACCACCGTTTGCACCGTTTGTTCCTTCACCACCAACTCCTCCTTCACCAGCGTAGTTGTCGTGGATTGTGGTGTTGGTTATATCTGTGGTTGCGTTGTTGTAGATTGCTCCACCGTTTCCACCACTACCACCAGTACCACCAAAAATTAATGCATTATATCCATGACCACCAGTTCCAGCGGTATTGGAATTGATTTCGGAGTTAGTTATGGTTAATGTTCCAGTTCCGGTGTTGTAGATTGCTCCACCGTTTCCACCACTACCACCAGTGCCAACAACAGCACCACCAGCACCAGCATTACCTGCCAAGTTGTTATGGATCAGGGTATCGGTTATGGTTATGATGGTTCCGGTGTTGTAGATTGCTCCACCGTTTCCACCGTTTCCACCGGTACCAAACAGTATACCATCGGCACCGTTACCGGCACGGTTGTTGTACAGTTCGCTACCAGTTATGATGAGTGTTCCAGTACTGTAGATAGCACCACCACTACCTCCATGGAAACCATTTGAATGGAGAAATAAAGTTCCTTCACTACCATCTCCAGCACGGTTATCATGGATCTTACAGTCAGTTATGGTTACAGTTCCGGTGTTGTAGATTGCTCCACCATCACCACCAACACCTCCATAGCTAACTGCTCCAACATCACCATCACCAGCCTGGTTGTTTCTCAGGACACAGTTTGTAAGATACAGTGTACCTTCGTTGTATATGCCCCCACCATCAGATCCATCAGGATGGAGTGTGGTTCCATCGGATGCATGACCATTTTCAAAGGTGATGTTGTAGAAGTAGACAGTGAAACCAGGGTAGATATGGATCAACCTATCATTGTCACCTTGGATAGTTGCGATGCCACCGTTTGCAACTGTGAAGATGAGGTTCTTTTTGATTTCAAAATCCTTTAAAACGAAAGTTCCCCCTGCTTCCAACTCTATTGTGTCCATTTCTGTGCTTGTACCAACAGCGGCTGCATCATAAGCTTCTTGTATTGTGTCATAATGGACAGATGGACTTCCATTGTAAGGTATTAATGTGGGGTCAGGTAATTGCGTATTATTCGTAGAATTATTGGTTAATTGTTCCACACTTGTACTATCATCAGCAGCTGAAACAGCACCTGCCAATGTCAGCGAAAACACAAGCACGAACAAAACCAGTATTATCTTTTTTTGCAAGTTCCTCACCCCCTTTTTTGGTTTTTTTTGTATGATATTAATTTCTTTTTTGGTCAGATTTTCACCTCTTTGGCACTTTTTTATTGCTTAGATTAATTGTGTATCACTGAATCAAATAAGGCATAATAAATAATTATCATAAATTGATCATGCCTTGAGAAATTGTCTTTGAATGTCAGTATTGTTTTTGTTGTTCACAATATAAAACAAATTCCCCAATTAAATGGGGGACTGTTATCACTAAATACCATGGAAGTAAAAAACAGTAACTCATGATTCTTTTATTATAAGGAATATTTTAATGATAATTAAAAAAAAATCAGTTAATTCGAATGTGAACAAGTTAAATCCTTGAAATATTTCAGGTAAATTTGGAAACTAATATTTTTTAAACGGAACCTAAGATAATTTATGGTATATGAAATGTTATTATAAAAATAAATTAAAGGACATATGGATTGTAAACTAGTCTTCGCAAGCCCAAAATGATTAAAAACCTATTTTTTATAGTTATGCTTTTTTTGCCCAATGTTAGTTTACGGAGAAGATCTCCCAAACCCCCACCAGTCAACACATCCATTACTAAATCTCCAAAGGTAGGATTTGGAATATTTAAGCTGGTTTCAAGGAATTTTTTAAGGTTTAGACGTCTTAAAGACGCTATTAATAAACTGGTGATAATTAAAAGGAACAACACCATCAAAAACACGCTCCAAATTCCCCAGTTATGGAAATTTGCAATATTCATTCCCAGGAATGTATATAATATTCCTAAACCTACTCCAAATGAATGGTTTCCCACTTCGCCCATCATGATCTTTCCCTGATAATCAAGGGGAGCATATCCAATACAGGCAGCTAAAAGGATCAGTGCGGGGAAATACAGATTTCCAGTGGTAAAGTAGAGTAATAATGCCATAACAGAGCTCATTATAATCACAGTGGACGCTGCAGTTCCGGGTTGCATGTCAGCGATGTTCATTGGTTGTATCATTAGGGCGATGACGATTGAAACAGGACCAAAGTAGAAATATCCCACTACCATAACCAGAAGCATCCCAATACCCCGGGAAAGCTGACCAATTTCTAGTGGGAGGTTTTTAATTTTTTTCCTACCAATCAAATCATCCATAAATGCGAATATCCCTATTATTCCTATTAGATAGTTTCCAGGCGGTGGGAAAAATAACAAAAGTACTATAAATGGAGCCATTCCAACTGCTCTGGGTGTCCCCCCTCGAATATGGGTGTAAAGGTTACCTCCTAGGTGAGAAAATAGTTTTCGAAAGATTAAAGTCAAGATACAGGAGATGAGAAATGCCATTGTTAACATTACAATTCCATTTATGTTCATTTCCCAGATGTTCATTTTGATGTGTCTCCTGCAAATTATTCATTCATCCTGCTGAAATCTTACTTTAGTGCGTACCTCAACAAAGCTGCCAACCCTCCAAGAGCACTTAACTGTTTTCCCCCGTCATGTTCACTGCTTATGACCATTACTTTACCCCCTAAATTCTCAGTCATGTCCATGATCCTTTCTACATCTTTTTTGCGGAGTAATTCATCTATAACCAGTAATTCTTCAATGGCACCAGCTTCAGCAGCAGTTTTAACTTCATTTTTACCATACGCCACCAAATTGGAAGTTTTCCCGATTTCTTCCAGGATTTTGGCCATCATCCTAACTTCCAGGGCTATGCGTCCTTCAGTTGCCATTTCTTCTAAAATCCCTTTCTGCAACACTTCATGAATCCCTGAGCGTCCCCCAGCGCCGGTGCTTTCTAAACGGGATATATTTGCTAGGTCTTGATATTTTTGGCTTATAAATTGGTAAAAATCGTTTTTACCGAACCCGGGTCCGGCAATGACAATCCCTTTTATCCCTTCAAACTTATTGATGGACTGGACTATTGCCTCATAAAAGTTGTTTATGATCTGTTGCCGGTTTTTCTGCAACACTCTTTTCCCGGATATCCCCCCGATGATGGGCCCGTAAAATTCAACACCATACTGGCGCAAAATTCCCATATCAGCATTATCATCCTCAATCACCACTACCAGAGCTTTAGGTACTTTAGATGAATCTATAGCTTCTTTAATCCTTTTTCGGTGCCACCTGGACCATTTTTCCTTCTGTATTCTTACGGGGGTGCTAAGTTTCAAATCCAGGGTGTGATGGGAGCCCAGGGAAACCAGATCTTCTGGACCCTTTTTGATAACACCTTTAGCCCGTAATTTTCCGGTGTACTTATGAAAATTAATGCTTTCCACGCGTATTCCCATGAAAAATGTTTTTTTGATTCCTCTGTCACTGCGCAGACGTTCTCCAGTGGTGTCCTGTATGCGGCGGGTGGTTCTGGATGAGACCAGATCTCCAGGTTCTATTAAATGGGAAAGATGCCACAGATCATCCAGAGTTTCAGGGAACAACTCTATAATTCCTCTTTTAGCATCTTGATGAACTATTCGCATGATAAAACCTTTATTTTAATTTATAAATCGTTCTGTTGATTTAATGATGATGATTTTAACTAAAATATATGGGGGTGATGTTTTTTACACAATGTTTCACGTATTTATTGTTAAATCTTTTTTTCACATGCCTTACTTTCTATTACATGACTCATAAGTTTTATCTCAATAATCATAACTTTTAAATAAAATGTATTACAAAGTGATGTTTGGTGATTATGGATGGAAAAACAGTTAGAAACCAAAATAAAAAAAACTTTAGAAAACGTTAAACCGTGGCAAAGAGTCCCCACTTCCTTAGATGGGGTCTTTCTGATAAAGGCACCTACGAGAGGAGATCAAGAGAGTATAATGGTCGAAATAAACCCTCTAGATGAGTTTGGACGTCCTATAAAAAGGAGGGGGATTTTTTTGCAGCATAAAATTCAATTAGAAAGGTTTTTAGAAGTTATGCAGGAGTCTCGTCTCATGGACTTTTTAGATACACTGGATGCCATGGCTGGAAGTAGCAAAAACGAGAACGTGGGAACACTGGAGATATGAAGAATATGGCATGAACTGAAAGATCGTACTGAATATTAAAATCTGGATATTAGAATAAATCCGGATTATGGGATAAATAATATATCCATCTGTTTCTATAGTTAACTCCATGCAGGTAGCAGTTATTGGTGGAACCCGTGGACTGGGAAATTGGATGGCCAACTTCCTTAAAAAGAAAGGGTGCCAGGTTACCATCACTGGTAGAAATTCTTTAATGGGGGAAACCATTGCTAACAAAATGGGGGCCAGTTACACTTCCAATAATGTTGAAGCTGCCATAAATGCGGAAATAGTGATATTAGCTGTTCCAATAGAGGTTACTGTTAAAACCATAAAGGAAGTGGCCCCTCATATGCAGGAAGGATCTTTACTGGTGGATGTGACCTCTGTGAAGGAAAAACCAGCAAAGATCATGTACCAACACGCCCCAGAAGGTGTGGAAGTACTCCCCACCCATCCCATGTTCGGACCCAGGATCAGATCCCTGGACGGGCAAGTGGTTGTCCTCACACCTCAGGAAAAAGGAAAATGGTACTCTAAAGTGGTCAATTTTCTTGAAAAAGAACAGGCAAGGGTTTTAGTGACCAAACCAGAATTTCACGATCGGATGATGAGTATTGTTCAGGGGTTAACCCATTTTGCCTACATATCCATTGCCAGCACCATTGAAAAGATGCAGGTCGATATTAAAGAATCCCGCAAGTTTGCCAGCCCCATTTACAGTCTCATGCTGGACATGATAGCCCGTATTGTTGCCCAAAACCCTTACCTGTGCTATTCTATCCAAACACAGAACCGCTACATCCCTGAAGTCCATGAAACATTCCTGGAAACCTTTCAGGATCTCAAATCTATGATCAACCAGGAAAACCAGGCAGAATTTGTGAAATCCATGAGTGATGCTGCTAAGCACTTAAATGATCTTGAAGCCGCTCTGGGAAGATCAGATAAGGCCATATCTGCCCTGAGTGCAGAGGTAACCACCCTCAAAAATTCTCTGGGAAAGGAAGTAGGTTTGCGCCACATGTACTCTGGAAAAGTTCACATTGGTGTTTTAGATTCGTTGTCTCCTGATTTTCTCACATTAAAAGAGAATAATAAAGTCACAACCCTTAAAATTTCTAACATCGAAATTTTAAGTTATGAACAACTACAATCCTGGAAAATGAACAATCTTCCAACAAAGACCTTTGATGTTTCGGTTGTTTTACCGGAAAGATCCCAACCAGAAATAATATCACGTACCATTAATTCTCTGGAAGGTATGGTTGCATCTGAGGTTAAAGATGTTTATCAGGGCAAACAAATTCCAGAAGGGTTTAAAAGCATTACCTTCAGCTGCCAGGTGATTTCTATCACTTTAAAAAAGAAAGTGGAGGAATTACTAGTGGGTTTTGGTGGCATAATCCGTTAATTCTATTTTTTATCTTCTTTTCATGTTCATAAAATTATTCTTACCGAAACATTTATATACTATGATTTACAATGTTAAAGTAACATAAGTTAACTAAATACAAAAACGATTTTTATTTATTTTTTAATACATCTATGGTTTTAATTTAGAATATAAAAAAATTTATAGGGGGATTTATCATGAAAAGTGAAGATATGAAACTAAAAGTAGCAGAAGCATTTTCTCAATCTGATGTCGGCAGATCCATAGCCAGAATAGACCCGGCATGCATGGAAAAGCTCGATCTTTTGGATGGGGACATGATTGAAATAGAAGGTAGAAAACTTACAACCACCACTGTGGCTTCATCCCAATCTGACATAGGACTGGGTATCATAAGAATCGACGGATACATCCGTAAAAACGCAGGAACATCCCTGGGAGAGGAAGTGACTGTGAAAAAAGCCCAGGTTAAAGAAGCACAAAAGGTGGTGTTGGCACCGGTGGATCAAAAAATCATGATACGTGGTGATGTGCGGGGTGCCTTCCAAGGAAGAGTGCTGTCCAAGGGAGATATTATAGTAACTGGAATCAGGCAACAACAGCAAACCGCCATGCGAGGAAGTTTATTCGACGAATTCTTCCGAGAAACCATGAGTGATGTCAGCCCCATGGGTGAACTGAAACTAGCAGTGGTAGCTACTAAACCTGCGGGAGCAGTTAAAATCACTGAAATGACCGATGTGGAAGTTCAAACCGAACCAGTGGACGTATCCAAACTGGAAGGAGTGAAAACCCTGGTGGATGTCACCTACGAAGACATTGGTGGACTCAAAGAAGAAGTTAAAAAAGTCAGGGAAATGATTGAAATCCCCCTGAAACGCCCAGAACTCTTCGAAAGACTGGGAATATCGCCACCCAAAGGAGTCCTGATGCACGGACCCCCAGGTACAGGCAAAACTCTCCTGGCCAAGGCAGTGGCCAATGAAAGTGACGCTCACTTCATCGCCATACAGGGTCCGGAAATCATGAGCAAATACGTGGGTGGATCAGAAGAAAGACTACGTGAATTCTTCGAAGAAGCAGAAGAAAACGCACCATCTATAGTATTCATTGACGAAATTGATGCCATAGCTCCTAAAAGAGAGGAAGTATCTGGAGAAACCGAAAGACGTGTTGTAGCCCAACTTTTAACCTTAATGGATGGTCTTAAAACCAGAGGCCAAGTAGTGGTTATCGGTGCCACCAACCGACCCGATGCCCTGGACGCAGCACTGCGCCGACCAGGAAGATTCGACCGGGAAATAGAAATAGGAGTACCAGATAAAGATGGACGCCAGGAAGTACTTGAAATTCACACCAGAGGAATGCCTCTAGATGAAAAAGTAGACCTGGATGAAATAGCCGACACTACCCACGGTTTTGTAGGGGCAGACCTGGAAATGCTTTGTAAAGAAGCAGCCATGCGAGTCCTCAGGCGTGTCTTACCTGATATCAAGGCTGATGAGGAAATACCCAAAGAAACCCTTAAAAAAATGATCATCCAAAAATCCGACTTCAAAGAAGCTTTAAAAGAAATACAACCATCCGCACTCCGCGAAGTCCTGGTACAAGTACCGGATATTAAATGGGACGACATTGGAGGTTTAGAAAACGCTAAACAGGAACTGAAAGAGGCAGTGGAATGGCCGCTCAAGTATCCGGAGAGCTTTGAAAAGTTCGGAGTCACACCACCCAAAGGTGTACTGGTATACGGACCACCAGGAACTGGTAAAACTCTCCTGGCCAAGGCCGTAGCCAATGAAAGTAAAGCTAACTTCATAGCAGTTAAAGGACCAGAATTACTATCTAAATGGGTGGGTGAATCAGAAAAAGGTGTCAGAGAAATATTCCGCAAAGCCAGACAGACAGCTCCCACAGTGATATTCTTTGATGAAATAGACAGCATAGCCTCAGCCCGATCAGGTGTAAGCTCTGACAGTGGAGTCACCCAGAGAGTGGTCAACCAACTCTTAACTGAAATTGACGGACTGGAGGAACTGCAGGATGTGGCAGTAATTGCCGCCACCAACAGGGTGGACATCATGGACCCTGCCCTCTTAAGACCAGGTAGATTTGACCGCCACGTTAAAGTGGATGATCCTGATGAGAAAGCACGACTGGAAATCTTCAAAGTACACACCAAAAACATGCCACTGGCAGACGATGTGGACCTGGAATACCTGGCCAAAAACACCGAAAAATATGTGGGTGCAGATATCGAAGCCGTGTGCCGGGAAGCAGTCATGTTGACACTGAGAGAAGACCTTAAAGCTGAATCAGTGAAGATGAAACAATTCAAAGAGGCCATGAAAAAGGTAAAAACTGAAGAAAAAGTGGACATGGTACAGTATCACTAAGATGTTTACTCAAATCCCCTACACCCTATAAATCCATTAAAGGAGAAGATTCCAATACAATAATATGGGATCTTCTCCTTTTTTTTATTTTTCTAACTCTTTTTTTATTTGGGTCAGGTTAAGTTATGGTCAATTAAACAGGAAGACTATTATATAATTGATAGGGCAAGTATAATCTATAATCAAAAAATCAATTATTTATCTAATTATTTAACGAGGATGTAACGGTGATAAAATGCCTTATAAAGTAAAAGATATGGATTTAGCCCCTCAGGGTAGAAAGAAGATTGAATGGGTCCAGAAACACATGCCGGTACTGGAAACCATTAAAAAACGTTTCGAAAAGGAAAAACCCTTTGAGGGAATTACAATAGGCTCCTGTTTACATCTGGAACCCAAAACCATTAATCTGGGACTAACTCTCCAGGCTGGAGGGGCAGAAGTCGCAATGACTGGCTGTAACCCACTTTCAACCCAGGATGATGCCACCGCAGCTGGTGCCAGTTTAGGGCTTAACATGTATGGCTGGAGAGAGCAAACCAACGAAGAATACTACCAGACCATTAACATGGTCCTGGATCATAAACCCGATGTAATCATAGATGACGGGGCAGACATGATCTTCATGCTCCACAAAGAACGCAGAGATGCGCTGGGAAAAATTAGAGGAGCATGTGAGGAAACCACCACAGGAATTCACCGTTTGAAATCCATGCACGCTGATGGGGCTCTCAAATTCCCGGTAATAGCAGTTAACGATGCATACACCAAATACCTCTTTGATAACCGTTATGGAACCGGACAATCAACCTTTGACTCCATCATGGGATCCACAAACATCCTAATCGCCGGTAAAAACGTAGTGGTATGTGGTTATGGCTGGTGTGGCAGGGGAATAGCCATGCGTGCTGATGGATTAGGAGCCAACGTCATAGTCACAGAAATAGATCCAATAAGGGCATTAGAAGCCCGTATGGATGGATACAGGGTGATGCCTGTTAGGGAAGCTGTTAAACACGCTGACATCCTGATAACTGCCACGGGTAATATCGATATTGTCACTGAAGAGGATTTTAAGGTAATGAAAGATGGTTGTATAATGGCTAACTCTGGCCACTTTAACGTGGAAATAAACCGTGAAGACCTGGACCAGCTGGCAGTAAAACAACAAAATGTCAAACCAGACATTGAAGAATTTGTAATGAAGGATGGTCGAAAGGTATACCTCCTTGCAGAAGGCAGACTGGTTAATCTCGCTGGTGAAAGGGGACAGGGACATCCTGCTGAGATAATGGATCTGAGTTTCGCCATGCAGGCGTTATCTGCCAAGCAACTGGTGGAGACCCAGATGGAAATAGGAGTGCACAAAACCCCAGATGAATCAGACATGCACGTGGCCAGACTCAAATTAGAAGCAATGGGTATTGAAATTGATAACTTAACAGAAAGGCAGGAAGAATATCTGGAAGGATGGGAAGAAGGCACGTAAAGGGAATTAAAATAATGGAAGCAGATTTCTTTAAGATAATCGGTGAGAATAACCCTTCACGCCTTTTTATTGGTGGTTTGCATGGTAAGGAAGGATTAAGTACCATCCATGCAATCCAAACCATTGAAAACTTAGATCTTAAAAAAGGCGGTCTGATTTTATGCAACATGCCAGCCAGCCCCTACCTCAGCACTCTGGATCCTATTTACTACCTTTCAATGGCCGGAAAAAATGTTATAGCTCTTATAAAGGAATATAAACCAGAAATATACTTGGAATTGCATTGTTATCGCCAAAATAAAAAATCAAAACTCACAGGCCCTGAAAGAATGGAAATTTCTGGAGTTCCAGGACTTGTGGAACTTGAAGAAAGTGTTTTAATAGGTTCCACATCGCCCCTTATTCGTTCTGTATTTTTCAAACTGTATGATTTTCCTTTCATTCTGGAAATGCCATGCAACCCTCCATCAGAATCACTGGAAGTATGTCATAAAATCATGAAAATAGCTGCAAAATCCAGTAATCGTTTGGAAATAATGGAAAAAATAGGCGAAATATATCCCCATCAGGTAGAACGTTTGAAAGATTACTTTGATGAATTCTCCCATAATTTCTGGCCAGCCTTTCAGGAACTTAAGAAAAAAACCCAGAAAATTGATTTGAATAGTTATGATGAACTTGATGAATTAATAAGAGAAGTAGTTGCAGAGGGAAACTATGATCTTAATCAGGTGCAAATAAAACAGTTGAGTCAGGCATACGTTATTTTTCGAGAGTATGGGTGATATTTTTTGGCGTTTTTCAAAATCATTGATAAAGGAATGGGCATAACCCGACTTTTTCTAGGAGGAGTTCATGGAAAAGAGGGCCATAGCACCATATATGCCCTTCAGGAAATCAGAAATGATGATGTTACCTCAGGGAAGCTGGTAATTCATAATTGTGATGAAAGCCCATATGTGAGCACTCTTGATCCGGATTACTATCAATCAAGGGTGGGGAAAGAAGTACTGTATTTAATAAGCAGTTATCATCCAAAAATATATGTGGAAGCCCACTGTTACAGGAATGAAAATTATCTAAAGCTCACATCACCACATCGATGGACCGAATCAAAAGTTCCACCTTTAATTGAACTTGAAAGCGGAGTTTTAATTGGTTCTGCATCTCCCCTCATCAGAACCAGTATCTTTGCAAAAGACGATGTTTGCATCACTCTTGAAATGCCGTGTAAACCTACAAAAAAGACATTAGATGTTTATATTAATGTTTTAAGGAGTATTGCTGCATCTGGAAGTCGAGATGAACTGGAAAAGCGTATGATGGATCTCTATCCCAATCAGGTTGAAACTGCAAAAAAATATGCAAAGGAGTTTTTTGGGAATTACCCACCGTTTTAGTCCACATCTTGTTTTTATGATTAAAAATCAATTCCTATCAATATCAAAAAGAAGATTTATTCCTATTTATTACCAAAAATTGAATTTATTCCTTTTTATTATTTAAAATAAAATTAATTCGTCTTTATTATTAAAAATAAAAACAATCCCTCTTTATCATCTAAAACTAATCTTTATTGTTAAAACCATTGTTCTAAACTACTCTGGGTGCTCTCCAATTTTTTGAGTTTCCCAACAGCACTCAGTACTCTGTCTTCAGAAAAATCATGTTCTCCGCAGAGGAAATCCACGATGCCCTGCTGTTCAGTGTTTCCCCATTTTAATTGATAGTTTGATTCAACTTCATGTTTCAGGAACATGTCACGCAAAAGAGTAGGATCAACATCAAGCTCGATATCCAGGGCTTCCAGAATTTTAAATATGTTGCCATGTTTTTTGATGAGTTTCAAACCCTTTTTAGCCCCAATACCTTTAATTCCCTGGTTGAAGTCTGTGCCCACCATTATAGCCAGGTCAACCAGTTGTTCACGTGTTATATCCAGGGTTTTTAGGATTTTTCCCAGTTCAATGATTTCAGGATTGTTCTGATTCCCGCTGATTGTAAGGTTTTTCACCATTCTAGGTGCTCCGAAGAGCATACAATCATAATCCTGGGAAGCAACACACCATGCATCGCCACAAGCCACCATATATGATGCTTGGGCTTCTCCTTCTCCTTTTGCCTGGATGTATGGGATGCCCATGAGTTTGATAAGTTTTTTTGAGCCTTCTACGATTTCAGGTGACATGCGGGATGATCTAACTGCATATTTCCTGGCATCTTCCATGCGACCTTCTTCCAGAGCTTCTTTCCATTTTTTTTCAGACTCTTTTTTTACTTCGGCACGTTTTTGTTGAGTTTCTTTTTTAAGGGCACTGGACTGACCATCAAAAACATAGATTGGTTTGATTCCTTTTTCAATAAGGGATGATGTACGGTACAAAATTCCACTGAAATGAGAGGTAACCCTTCCATTCTCATCACGAAGTGGAGTTCCATCGTACTGGCGGATACTGGATAGGAACTGGTATATGACGTTAGCAGCATCCAGTGCCACTACTTTACCATCTAAATCATTGAAACTAATCTCTTCTGGAGATACAATGTCTTTAAATTTCACACCCATAATGATACACCACCATTAGCTTCTATCATATTGTATTAGCTTTTATCATAACCCATTAGATCCTATCCTGGAACTATATGACTAACAGGAAATTAACCTATAAACTCATTTAATCGGTGAACAGATCACAGGGAAAGGTTTCCATCAACCATACCAGCACCTGGTCCTTGTGAATTATATTATAGGTCCTGGTTAGCATAGGGGAGTTTGTTTTGAAGATATCCACCATTTCGGGGTCAGATTCCTCCAATGAAACAGTTTTTATCTCCCGACGAGACTCAATATTGTGCTTCCTGAGAATACGACCAATAGGGATATCGGCTCGAATCAGGTCTTCTCTAAAATCATCGTCCAATCTTTCAACTGGTATTAAGGATATGGCATAAATCAAGGGTTCTTTTCCTTCAATAACCACTACCCTATAGTTAATGGTGGCACCTTCATCCACATCCAAAAGAAAAGCTGTTTCTGCATCAGCTTTCCTGAATTCCTGCACCAGAGTCCTGATATTCACATGACCCTTAAGCACATCAAGGATGGTAGTAACTGATCCATCAGTGGCCAGAAGTATCTTCTGAGCACTTGAAAGATTTCCTAACTCTTGTTCAATGTCTTGTATTCCTTCAAAGATTTTTTGGTCCATTTTCATTCACTGGGATCGCTTATTTCACCGTGAATGGCAGAGTAAGCCACTACTTCCGGGTTGGCCAGATACACTTCTGATAGGGGATCACCCATACGACCTACGAAGTTACGGTTAGTGGTGGATATACACACCTCTCCCGCAGTTAAAGCACCCATATGGGCACCTAAACAGGGTCCGCATCCAGGGTTGATGATTATTGCCCCTGCACTGAGAAATGTGTCAATTATACCTTCAGCAATTGCTTTCTGATAGATCCGGCGGGAAGCCGGAGACACGATGAGTCTAACATCTTGATGAACTTTTGCATTTTCCAGGACACCAGCAGCCTGGCGCAGATCCTCCAACCTGCCATTGGTACATGAACCAATAAAGGCCTGGTCAATGGTCCTGCCAGAAATTTGAGAAACAGGATAAACATTGTCAACGTTATGGGGACATGCTACTTGGGGTTCTAGATCATCCACTTGGAAATGGTAGGATTTTTCATATATAGAATCTTCATCTGAACGGAATATTTGGAAATCATGCACATTTCGTTTTTTTAGGAAATCTAAAGTTGCAGAGTTGGGTTCCATTATACCATTTTTTGCCCCGCATTCCACTGCCATGTTGCACATGGTCATCCTACCGGGAACACCCATATTCTGGATGGTAGGTCCAGAAAATTCTAACGACTTATAGGTAGCACCATAAGATCCTATGGTACTTATAATATGAAGTATCAGGTCTTTAGGTGCAACATGATCCCTTAACGTACCCTGAACTTCTATTTTAAATGCTTCAGGAACCATGAACCATGTTTTACCAGTTGCAAAAACCATTGCAATATCAGTGGCACCCATACCCGTGGCGAAAGCCCCGAAAGCCCCGTAAGTGCATGTGTGGGAATCAGCACCTACTATAACGGTACCTGGCTTCACAAAACCTTCTTCTGGAAGTACTTGGTGGCATATTCCTTCTCCATGGGTGTAGATATTTTTGATGCCCTGTTTTTTGGCAAAATCACGGGCAATCCTCTGAAATTCTGCTGAACCAATTATATTCGCCGGTACGTTGTGATCGAATACAATGACAATTTTATCTGGATCCCACACGTTCTCAGCAATCTTATTGAAGGTGTGGATGGTGGGTGTTGATGTACCATCATGGGTCATGGCCAGATCCACCCTGGCCTCAATGATCTCTCCAGGTTGAACCTTTTTAACGCCATAAGCGTTTGCAAGTATTTTTTCAGTAATATTCATGAATATAACACCATAATGTCATTACAGGCAGTTTAATAAGTCTTCACTGGTCTTCGTTGAACTAAGTTGATGACCCTATTTACTATTTCTATTAAAATCTGAATGGACCCCTTACTGAGCGCACGATCTCATTAAAAAGATCATCATTGATGTATTTTCCTCTTTCCCGTTTTTGTTTAACTTTTTCCACGATTTCGCACAGTTCGTCACGGCTCACATTAATTCCGCACTCATCAAGTTTGGCTTTCACTGCTCGGCATCCGGAGTGTTTTCCCAAAACAATTCGTCGCTGATGGCCAATTAGTTCTGGTATGAAAGGCTCATAGGTTAATGGTTCTTCAAGAACTGCGTCTACGTGTATACCTGACTCGTGTCTGAAAACGTTTTTACCCACAATGGGTTTGTTATAGGGCACTTTCATGTTGGTAAGTTCTTCTACCAGTTGTGAGAGTTCGTAGAATGTACTAATATCAAATCCAAGATCTACACCATAAATAAGAAGCAGAGTCATTACCATTTCTTCTAAGGAAGTGTTTCCTGCTCTTTCTCCAATTCCATTTACAGTAGTTGAAACTGCATCTGCACCAGCCAGTAAACCTGAAATACAATTGGATAGGGCCATTCCAAAATCATTGTGGCAATGTAATGCTATTTCGGTATTTATTTCTTTTTTTAACTCTCGGACCAGGTAATCCATACCCTGAGGGCTTATTGCACCTACAGTGTCTGCTATATGTACCCGATCAACTCCATAAAGCTCTGCTCGGCTGTATATGTTTTTCAAAAAGTCCAGGTCAGTACGGGTTGCATCTTCTGCTGAGAATGCCACAAATAATCCATGGTCTTTGGCATGTTCAATAGAGTTCATGCAGATGTTTAGAGCATCATCTTGGTCAATTCTTAATTTATGTTTTAGGTGAAGTGCAGATGTTCCCATAAAAGTGATTATACCATCCACATCACAATCAATTGCTGTGTCAATGTCTTCTTTTTTGGTACGGGAGAGAACCAGGATTTGTGCATCTAGATCCTCTGCTACAATGGCTTTTACGGAACGATTTTCCTCTTGGGAAACAACTGGAAAACCAGCTTCAATCTGGTGTAATCCCAGTTCATCTAATTTACGTGCTATTTTAAGTTTTTCCTGTGTTCTGAGACACACACCTGGTGTTTGTTCACCATCTCTGAGGGTGGTGTCGTAAACTGTGATTTTTTCCGGGAATTTTAAGTTAACAGATTTGTTATAAGGGCTTACAAAATATTTCAAAACATTACCACCTGTATTTTTAATATAAAATACAAATTTAACCCTTAATTTGCATTAAAAAGGATTAAAGTATTTTGATACATTTTTTAAAATGAATCCTCCTTAAAAATCATTTTATCAGATAGTTTATTGGACTATCATGGATTATTATTTTGATATAAATGTATTTTTCGTTTTGTATCTTAGCTACTCATCGGAGGGCTAATTCCGGTAGCCGGTGTTCAACCTTTTTCATACCTCATAATATAGTTTTTAAAACAGCAGTACATCAATAAATTTATAAAAAAAATAATTTTAATGGTTTAAATGAGCTCTAGAATATTACTGTGAATACTTTCAGTCAGTTTCCATTAATTCTAGGTACGAAGTTCTTTCAAAACCGTCATTTATTCCTATTTTTGAATAAGTCGCAAAGATCTCATTCAAAGCCTCTTGGGTGTCTTCACCTTCTTCGATTTCCTTTTCGATTTCCACAAAACTACCCACTTCCTGAACTTCATCCAGGGCCACCATTAACTCCCCCATAGTGTAGATAATCCGGTTTTTGCGAACAGTTGCCACTGGACGGAAACTGAGATTTTCAAAAATATCTGCCACTTTAAGTGAATCTTCCACTGCTACTTCAATTTCCTTCCGGGTTTTACTGATATTATCCATTTTTGGACCCTTGTAGGTGATATATATCTCTTCAGAATTTTCACTTCTAATTTTCCTTATTCTGAGAGCTTCATCAGTTTGGGCAAAGTCTCTATGTGGTGCATTAAAATATAAATCTTCTTGATATTCTTTTTTGACCCTACATGCTCCTATTCCAATCAGCCTTTCTTCTATTTTATTTAAATTAGGGGCATGTGCCTTAACTTCAACTTCTATCATGATAGACTCCTAAAGGGCATTATATTTTATTGTATGTTCATCCAACTCTTCTTTCTATTGAATTTCTTATGTAGATTTCAGCATCGGATATTTGGGTTAAATAATTATCAACCATGTTCTCAACCATTTCATAGGATTTTATTTTAGTATTTCGCTTTTTAATGATATTTTTCTTCTTTTTTACCCGTTTTTGAACCTGACGAGAAGAAAGCTCGCGAGTTTCTTCTGGAGAGGGGTTTAATTCATTAATAAGTAGTATATATTCTTTTCTAATTGTTCTTATGTCCGTTCTTATGTTGTGTCTGATTTTTTTCAGAATATTCTTCATCTCTTCCAGTTCATTCATGGTTTTCATGGCCCTTTGAATGTTGGAAACATCTATTTCCATCCCATCAATCTCTAGTTCATCCAGTTGTTGTTGGTAAATCTTGGGACCTAACATGATTTCACCTTTAAATGTAACATAATTTTTATTTACCCCGACTAATCATGATAGCTTGATCTTATAGTGATGTATTACTAAATTTGTTTTGTTGTAAAACAATATATAGAGAATTTCGATTAACTGTTTGATCTTTGGATATTTAAATTTTTTATTTGATTGAATTCGTTGTTTAAACTGTTTAATTTGGTAAATACATATATTTATATACTCTTATGTTTATAAGAGTATTATGAAGTCTTTTGAGAACTATTTCATGAATAAGCAGTATGAGCGTGTCAAGGAACTTGGTGATAAGTTAGCTGAGA
>NZ_JAGGKL010000014.1 GCF_017873625.1 Methanobacterium petrolearium
AATAAGGTTAAAAACCCAGAAAAACAACCAAAAAATAAAAAAAATAAAAAAATACCAAACCAAAAATAAAAAAACAAAGTAAAAAGAAAATCTCAATAATTTACAACAACCATAACATGTTCAACTAAAACTTATTGATTAAAGAATCTACATCTTCTTTGAATCTGAATAAAAGTTATTTAAGGTTTTGATAATTTTGAGTAGAATATCTATATTAGACCATGACCGCTGCCAGCCCAAAAAATGTAACTATGTATGCATTGAATACTGTCCTGGTGTGCGCATGGAAGAAGACACCATCACCATCGACCCCAAAACTAATAAACCAATTATATCCGAAGAGTTATGTTCGGGATGTGGTATATGCACCAATCGCTGCCCATTCAATGCAGTGAGTATTATTAACCTACCCGAAGCATTAGAAGACCCTATCCACCGTTACGGGCAGAACCAATTCGAATTATTCGGTTTACCCACGATAAGAGAGGGTTCAGTGGTGGGACTTCTGGGACCTAACGGTATTGGAAAATCAACTATCATACGCATATTATCCGGAGAACTGCACCCTAACCTTGGAAATTTTAATGAAGAAGTACCCTGGGACGACATAATCAACTTTTTCAAGGGTAACCAGCTGCAAAACTACTTCCAAAACCTTAGAGATGGCAATCTGAAGGTGGTACACAAGCCCCAGATGGTGGATCTTCTGCCTAAATTTGTAAAGGGAAATGTGGATGATCTTCTAAACAGCGTGGATCAGAGAAAACGTCTGGACTTTGTAACCGAATCCCTGCAACTGGAACCAATAATAGGGCGGGAAATAGCTAACCTTAGTGGTGGTGAGCTTCAGAGAGTTGCTATTGCCGCTGCCGTCCTTCGGGAGGCGGATTTTTATTATTTCGACGAGCCCACCAGCTGGCTTGATGTCCGTCAAAGATTATACGCCATTAAGGTTATCCGGGAACTGGCCAGTGAGGGAAAATCCATCCTAGTAATAGAGCATGACCTGGCAGCACTGGATGCTATTTCTGATTATGTGCACATCCTTTACGGTCAACCCGGAGGGTATGGTGTTGTCTCCCAGATGCGTGGTGTTCGAGTGGGAATAAACACCTACATCAATGGTTATCTCAGGGAAGAGAATGTCCGTTTCCGGAAACAACCCATTGAATTCCATGTGCGGCCTCCCGCTGCTAATGTTGATAGTGAATCCATATCTGCATACAGTACCCTTGAAAAATCCTATGACGGCTTCCATCTACAAGTGGATGAAGGAGAAGTGCAACACGATGAAATATTAACCGTTTTCGGACCCAATGGTATTGGTAAAACCACATTTGCCAAGATGCTGGCTGGAGTGGAAAAACCTGATGATGGGAAGATAAAAAAGAAGGTTACCATCTCCTATAAACCTCAGTATCTGATTTCCGATTACACTGGAACAGTACAGGAGTTTTTATACACCACAGCCCCCAATTATGGTACTAATCTCTTCAAAACCGAGATCATGAAACCATTCCTCCTGGAAGAACTGTTAGAGAAGAAGATGAATGAGTTAAGTGGTGGTGAACTCCAGCGATTAAGTGTGGCTATTTCCCTTTCCCAGGAAGCAGATATCTACCTTTTCGACGAGCCCACTGCTTATCTTGATGTTGAGCAGCGCCTGAGGGCAGCCAGGGCAATACGTCGAGTGGTTGAAAGCCGTAACGCCGCTTCAATCATTGTTGACCACGATATCGTGTTCATTGATTATATTTCCAGTAGGGCCATGGTTTTCACTGGACAGTCTGGTGTGGAAGGCCATGCCACCAGCCCCATGGATCTGCGTTCTGCTATGAACACATTTCTGTCTGAAGTTGGTGTTACCTTCCGCCGTGATAAAGAAACACGAAGACCCCGGGTCAACAAGGAGAACAGTTACCTGGACCGGGAGCAAAAAGAGAAGGGAGAATATTACTACCTGAAAAGTTGAATTACCTCCCCTTTTTTACAATTTTTTTAAAATCTACCTTAAAAAAACCCATTTAACCTAAAATTCTTTAAATTTAATGTATTAAACTCTTTAATCTACTTTTTTACCTGTCCTGGCATCAATATAGATATTATTTATGAACTTATGGTCCCTGGTATAAACCGGAACCTGCCAGACATTTATCCTTTTATAGGTGGTCTTCACTGGTTTTCCCAAGATAATACCAGGCCCAACATATTTTTTTGCCAGCTCTCTGGCCTTCTCTGGTGATATATCATGAGGTGGGGGAGGGTTATTTTCTCTGGGCTGGTTGGAAACTGTAGTGTTATTTACAGTGGTATTATTAGCTGTGCTAACATTTACAGTGCTATTGGTGATGTTAGTTGTGTTATGGGTAGGAAATAGGTCTACGGTAAACAAAAAAGCTGCTATGGCAATAATAACAACGGCAATGACAACCATGGCCACAGTAATCATCTTCAACACTTCACTCCCCTAATTTATAATTTCATTCGAATAAATTATAGCTCATACTATTTTATGATTTTAACCATTTGTAAATATTAAAAATCAGACAACAACTATTATAATTGATTTTTTTATATATAGAAAAATAATGATCAACACCATCACCACATACACAACCACAACAACTTATAGCACTTCTCCTACCCTCACCCTAATTGTCCTAGTTTTTACAGTAGCTTTCCTGGTTGTGGTGGGTTTTATATATCACCTAATCCGGAATAAAGAGTATAAAAACACACTACCGGCTAGTATTATAATTGGATTTGTTATCAGTTTGTTATTCATTTTAGGGAGTGATATGGCCTTTGATTCTGTATCCTATAATCTGAAAGTGATTCAAAACACATTATTTTTTATCATCTCAGTTATGATAGGTGGTTTCGTTGCTGTAAGCCTGAAAAAATTAGTTTATGGAGATAAAGTGAAAGAATCTCAGGAATCATCTCCAGAAAAAAGCTCAAAAGATTCGGAAAAATGGTGGAATAAGCAAAGTCTAAGAACTCAGTCTGTAATTATTTTAATTTCCTGTTTATTATGTCTTATCCTGCTTATTGGTGCGGTTTATCTTTTTAACCCGGTTAAGAATTCTGTTGAAAGTAAGGTTAACCTTGGTCTTAGTAGTTCTTCCGTAAATGAAGTTATAAGCATGAATTACACTGATGATGCCGAAGGTTTCATCATCATCATTCCCAACAACACCACCAAGTTCAGCTTAACTGGTTATTCAGAGGCCAATTCAACAGTTAAAATAACTTCAAGGGATCTTAACTTATATAACCAGACCATGCCCCTAGATTTAAACGATCCATTATTTGAAGGTGGGATATATCCATTTAATTATAAATAAACATACCTGAAAATCTTAACGTTGTTAAAATTACATTGAAGGCAACAAAACCTGGAAAAAACAGTACTTCCATGAATGTGACCCTTAAAAAAAATAATTAGTAACTGAATTGATTTTAAAAAAAATTAGTCAACTAAAATAAAAAAAATAGAATTATTTAGAAGCCTTCAAGGCTTCCATTCCTTCCAGGAAACATTCAACAAAGTATTCCACCTGGTTGGTGGGTATGGAGAAGCTCACTCTGAGGTAGCGGTGACCGAATTCTTTGCTGGTGTAAGATCCTTCTCTGGTGAATATTTTACGCTCTATGAGATAGTCTGCCATTTCTCGGGGTGTGACACCGGTGTCGATCATGTCAATGGCCATCATATTACCGTCTGAGGGGTAAACTGGTATGAAGGCTCCTTCCACCTGGTCCACGACCTGTTTAATGATGTCCTGGTTCTGGCGGGTGATTCTTTTGACTCTGCCCAGCCATTGTGGTTTGGATTCTATGGCTGCCATGGCACCGTTCTGAGCTACCAGGTTGGTTCCCAGGTCGTTGATGACAATGGAGCGTATGGAGTTGATTATTTCCGGTACTCCTACCACTGCACCGATTCTCATGCCAGCCATTCCATATATCTTGGAAAAACTGTACACAGTGGCGGTGTGTTCTGGACAGATCTCTGCCATGAGCTGATGCTCACGTGCAAAATCACGATAAGTGATATCATGTAAAAGGTAGATATCATGATCTTCTGCAATATCCTTGAAGTCCTTTCGCTCCTGTTTGGTGTAAGATGATCCCAATGGGTTTAAGGGATCCACCAGGGATATCAGTTTGGTATTCTTGTCCAGATTCTCCCTAACCAGTTCAGGGGTGAGTTTATAACCACATTCTGCACTGTATATAGGCACAGATTTGACATGGTCCCCAAAACGACTGGCAAAATTATCAATGATCAGGTATCCGGGGTCGCAGGTGATGGTGTTATTCTCTGGTTCCAGAATGTCATTGGCACATAGATACAGCGATTCTGTGGCCCCGGCAGTCACCAACATATCGTATTGGCTGCCCAGTCCCAGATCCTCCATGATCAGTTCCCTAAGACGAGGGAACCCTTCTGGTGGTGGATATTTACAGTAATCATTGTCCCGGATGCTGGCCATCATGGCTTCCATGACCCCGTTCTGGCCATGGAGATGGTTGGTGTTTTGACCCATCCAGATCATGTCCGGGTCATTGTAAACATAGTTAAAGAATTCATTAGCTGTTTTAAAGCCTTTAGGTAGTACTTTTGCTGCTTTAGCATACTTTTTGGGTGAAATCATATCTCTCAACACACAAATATCTTCACTATTTTGTTTTATATGTGTAAAATTAGGATTACCATGAGCGAAATTAAAAGCCCCTCTAAATTATGGTAATCGCCAAAATACCATTGGTGAAGGTGAATTACGATTCTATTTTATCTCATTCTAATTTCTATTATCACTTAATTTAAAACTATCCCTTACCTGAGCCCATTATCAACAATGTGAAAGCGAGTACGCAGTCCTTCAGGTCGGCTGCGATGCCGTTTTAAAATGGCGTATCTTTCCCCACTAACATCTCCCCTTTCCAGTTCAACCATGATCTTACTGCGATACTTGAGAATAGTACCTCCCACTGGTTCCACCATGCCTTCACCCTCAAAACTGGCGTAAACCTGGTTGGTGATCACCACAGCAATGTCGTGTTTGCGGGCCAGTCTGGTGAGGAGACCCATCTGCTTTCCGAGTTCTCGTTTTATCTGGGATGCATCACCATCAAGGACCCTGTAAAGGGCCACTGCAGAGTCCAAAATAATCAATTCCGGCTTTTCCCCAGATAAAATCATTTGTTCAATTCTGCGCAGGACAGCATCCTGCTCAGCAAAGGTAGATGGTTCGAACACAATTATATTAGAGGCAAGTTTACTGAAATCTGTTCCTGAAATCTGTTTAACTCTTTCAATGGACAAACCGCCCTCAGTATCGATGAAAATTCCAGTACTGCCGTTTTTGGCATTCCGAACCAGGAGATTGAGGACTATGTTGGTTTTACCTGATCCAGGTGGGCCATAGAATTGGGTGATAACTCCCTTCTCCACCCCACCCCCAATAAGGGAGTCTATGGGTGATGAAGTGAGTATCTTACCCTTCTGTTTCATGTTGGATAAAATTTCGGACATTTAACCCCTTTACAGATTATATCTTTATTATTCTAATTAAATTTCTATTATCTTTCTATTAAATATAAAATTGTTTGTTATATTTTTAATTTGCAATCACTACCCTCATAACTAGAGTAGTTTTTCCATTCCTGCCCCTTCCCTTAAGATGAGTGGAGGTGTGACTGTGAGATCCAGCACCGTAGAGGAAACTCCACCAGGACATGGACCAGAATCAATGATCATATCCGGATGATCATCCAACTCATCACGTGCCTCCTGGGCAGATTTAGGCGACGGATGCCCAGATATATTGGCACTAGTAGTGGTTATGGGGAATTCCCTGGAAAGTTCCCTGCAAATAGCATTATCAGGAATTCTGATCCCGATTTTATCTGTTCCAGGAGTGATCCATGACGGAACATCATCCTTCCTGTTGAGTATGAGAGTGTATGGTCCTGGGAGGATCTTACGAATAATTTTTTCAGTCTGCTGGTTCAGTTGTGCCACCATTTTAATGTCTTCTGTTTTTGAGAGGCAAATGGAGATGGGTTTATCTGAAGATCTTTTTTTCATCCGGTAAATATTGTAAACTGCTTTTTTATGGAATATATTTGCTGCCAAGCCATATACAGTGTCTGTAGGATAAACTAAAGTTCCACCCTGCTGTAATATGTCCCTGGCCATTCTTATTTTTTCCTTTTCCGGATTTTCTGCATTGATTTTAATAATTTTCATTTGATCTTCCTTAAATAGTGATGTTTCAACTTGTTATTAAACCAATGATAGTTTACTGCAAGATAGTTATTTAGTTATTCAAGATAAAAGATGTAGTACAATTGGAAGATATGCGTGGATGTTGTAAGGGGAATATTCTCCAGTGATCTGATATTATGTGTGTAAAGCATCAAAAAATTTATTGGTGGGATGGATGATGGAACAAATTGCAGAAACTTTCAATAATCGTTTTGACCATTGGAATATCACTTTACCTGAAGGGGATGTTGAAGGTAGGTGCAGTGGGCATGTCCAGCGATCTGGCTGGCTGATCCAGTACTGTTTTGGAGAAGATGAGAATGGGGAATATCTGGATTACTATGCAACCCATAGGATGACTGATGATGAGCATGTGCGTATCCATGCAGATGGTGAGGTGAAGGATCTGCCAGCTTTAAGCAGTATACATTTGGTCAGTGAGGACCCTGAAGAAAATAATCGGCTGGAAAAGGAATACTACCAGGAAAATCAACGGGTTGCGAGAATGCTGGCTGAGAAGGGTTTTGATAAATTCACCATTAACATGTTTCTGCATGCTGGGCTGGATAAGAAAACAGAAGATTGAAAAGTGCAGGGGAAGGGATTCGAACCCTTGAAGGCCTACGCCAGAGGATCTTGAGTCCACCCCCGTTGACCGCTTGGGTACCCCTGCATCCATATAGGTATGGATCAAACCAGTATATCTAATTTTTTTTAAGATCAATCATCTAGGGTAGGACTATCTGTGTTGTTTGATATATTCTTTGATGGCATCTTCAAGTCCTTTTCTTCTGGATGTGTATCCATTTTTCTTTAAAACTCTATCAAATTCGTTTATTAATTCTTTTGGTAGTGTGGTACTTAATCTGTTCATATGGTTATCCTCCTTCTATCGCCCCCATAACTTGCATTATTATTACTTTTTTTAAAATTTATATTATATAATCCTTTTGGCTTATTAAAATTGTCTTCGTTTTCATCCTAACTCACATTCTTAGTTCGTCCTATAGGAAGCTTCAAAAAGTTAGGGATTTAAAGGAAAAATATCCTTTTTTTTAATTTCTTTTTTTTAATTGTATACAGTATTTATGGTTGAGAATATAAAATCTAAAAAAAGTTTTGGGTTGAATCTATCTCACTTATGTGGAATTCATTCCTTGCAAGTGGTTATCATATAGTTTATATCTTCTTTTATAAGTTCTAACCTTTCATCGATGGTTTCATTGGAGACAAGTTCTTTTTCACTTATAGAACTAACAATTAAGATGTCGTCACCTTTTTTCTTGATATGGTAGTGCGCTAAATGTTCCAGTGGGCCTATATCACATGTTTCAAATTCTTCTTCAGTCAATTTGACTTCAAATGATACATCCCACATTACGTATTTTTCAAATTTAACCATTTCAAGATCCATAACATCACCATTTTCTTAGGATATATTTTGTTTACCTCATTGAAATTAAGATGTAATAATTTTACATACTATGATAAATAAATCTATTGTAATTTTTGTATAATTTAGTTATTTCAACAAGTTAAGTTATTAACCGTCCCTTTTCTTGTCAAATTTTGATGTAACACGTTTCATCCCCCCCAATTTTATCAAATTTTATTCTTTAACAAGTCAATAGAATAATTTTGAGAATTTTAGTAAAAATATCCATAAAATCAAATTTTAAAATCAGATTGAGTGCAGGGGAAGGGATTCGAACCCTTGAAGGCCTACACCAATAGGCCCTGAACCTATCCCCTTTGACCGCTCGGGAACCCCTGCATTTTAATATATTTTTTGTGATTGTGAAAAAAATATCGGCAGTTAGAAACTTAGACACTGGATATATAAATAGTTTGGTTTCATATCCCGAACTTCTCAAACTTCACATTTCCAATATCCCCTAACGTTCTAAACCTTTTTTAAAATCACCTAATTCCTATCTGGATATAATACTAGTTTTGTAAACTTAATAAATTGATCCATTACCATCTACCCAAAAATGGGAAAAAATAAAGTTAAAAATAAAAATCCTTTAAAAAATAAACAGGAAATCCGTTTGGATGAATCTCATCCAAGGTTTCTACAGTAATCACATTCAAGGTGGTTCATTTATGGTTTGACCAGTAGTAATGTCCTGTGATTCTATCCCTATGACTTCACCAGTAATAGCATCGACCTTAACATAGCCCACCACTGTTCCTTTGGCATCTTGTGCATCATCACTGGTCACAACCATTGGAACATAGTACACATCCCCTTTCAGGGTAGGGCTGCCTGCTCCAAAATTCGAATATTTAGAACTGGAACTTAAATAATTTGAAGCAATGGTTTGGGCCTTGGATGCGGATATAATATCAGACTGAGAACTCTGATCCTGCTGATTCTGACTATCTGATGTACCAACGTTGTTGTCACCATGCGAAATGTTGATGGTACCATTGGTACCATTGGAAGTAGTATTTTCAGATGATTGCATCAAAAGGTATCCAACAGCAACTATTGCAATAAGAAGCACTATCACTACTAAAATAAGAATATGTCTCATCCTCATCTAATAAAACCCCCTAAATTTTTATATGCCCCTACGGGATAATGATATTAATCCATCAAATATTTAAGATGTTAATTATAATCTCAATGGGACGGTTAAGTATAATTAGAGACAATATTATGATTAGGAACTTTAAAACATAATTCAATGTTTTAAAAGGATTCTGTACACTTCGTTGGATTACTATATCCATCCCGATATCACTATTTATAAAATATGTATTTACTCTTATATTATAATTATTAAAATCAAATGTTAATATTTTTAAAAAGGTTCCCTTGAAAATTTAGATATCTACCTAAGGTATCGTTTTGGCGGGAAATATCATCTTTTTATTTTTTTTGGGATATTCCCAGTAAAGATCTCATTAGGATGGTGAAGATTATTGTTCTGCCTGTAAATATCAATTAGGGAGAGATAATGAATATACATTGTAAGGGTTAATTATTCTTTTCCAATTCTCGGACCATTTCCCACACCCTGTTTCATGACCATTTCCAACGCAAGCTTCAACTCACCGTCATTAAATGGTTTAACAAAGTAGGCAAGTGGAGAAGTTTCATAGGCTCTTTCCATCATATAATCCGTTGAATGAGCAGTAATATATATCAGAGAGACTTCCATCTCATCCAAGATTTTCCAAGCAACTTCAACTCCATCTTCGTCTCCCCTGAGTCTTATGTCCATTATCAATACATCTGGTCTCAACTCCCGGGCCATTTCCAGGGCTTGTTCTCCTGAAACAGCAATTCCCACTGGAGTGTAACCCCAGTTACTGAGTTTATTTTCCAGTTCAAGTGAAGTTATACATTCATCTTCCACTATCAATACTTTCTTATTCATAAATATATCTCCTAACTGCTCCCAAACCATTTTTTTAATTATCTTTTCCTCTTTTTTGATTGTTAGCGGGAAATTTTATAACGAATTTAGTGCCTTTCCCCTCTCCTAACGTTATAAATCCATCAATTTGACCCACCAACCTGTTTACAAGTTGTAATCCAAGTGTTTCAGTCCGATCCAACTGGAAATCATCAGGTAAACCTATTCCATCATCTGCAACCGTCAAATGATAATAATCACCAACTAAACAGACATTTAAAGTTATTTCTCCCTTACCCTCAGGAAAAGCATATTTTAAAGAGTTGGTGATAAGTTCATTAACGATAAGTCCTAAAGGTGAGGCTGTTTTAACATCGATTTCAGCTTTTTCTGCACGTATAACTGTTTTTATTTGGTGAAATTCCATTTTATAATTGTCAAGAAGGTATCGCATGATTTGGTGTAGGTATCCTTCTAAATCAACACTGGAAAGGTCTTTACTTTGATAAAGTTTCTCATGGACCATTGCCATGGACTGCACCCTGTTTTGACTTTCCTGGAGGGCGTTTTTAACTTTTTCATTGTCTAAATACATGGATTGAAGTCTCAATAAACTGGATATCACTTGCATGTTGTTTTTCACCCTATGGTGGACCTCCTGGACCATGACCTCTTTTTCAGCCAGAGATTTTTTTAAAGTTTTTTCATATTCTTTTCTATTGGTGATGTCTCTCGCCACTGCCACCACCACATCATGACCGAAATAGGTTCCCTTATTGATTTTGATCTCCTTAGGGAATATTTCACCATTTTTACGCATCCCCCAGAACTCAAAGGTCTGGGTTTCTCCATCCAATGCCCGGTAACCTGTATTCACAACTTCAGTCATGTCATTTTTCCCAGGAGCCGATAGCATGTCCAGAGATTTCCCCAATATCTCCTGTCTACTGTAACCATACATGTCCAAAGCTCCCTGATTAACCTCTAAAAACTTTATTTCAGGATTTATTACATAAACTGCATCGTTTATTGTGTTTAAGATACATTGATACGTCTTTTTACTTTCTTCCAGTTTTGCATAGGATTTTCGAACTTCTTTATTGCTAATTGCCGCCCTTATGAGTGCCAAACCAATTAAAAGTCCCCCTCCAAATAATAAAACTTCAAAAACACTTTCAAAACTAAAATATGCCCATATAAGTAGAATGTATGCTACGCCCCCCAGTAGTAAAGCAACATTGGTTTCAAAGGGGATTTTGAATCGCCAATATTCAATGGAAAGATCCTTAAGTACTTCTGGAGGATGGCAGCGGATCTGTACCAGGCTGGCCAGGATTATGCACAGACAGGCAGCAATCCAGAACAGGTTTTCCATCATTCCAATAGAGTATGCTCCCAAAATGTTTCCATAAGCGAAGGTTATGGTTGCTAAAACCTGGAATGCAACACTAACAATAATATATGGCATTGGCCCTTTTTTAAGGTTGCCAGCGTATGAAACAAACAAGTAAATAGTGAAAAACATTAGGGCAGATATTAATATGATGTTCAACCATATGACTGTTAAATCAACAGAATCGATCTGGTTCCGTCCAATAAACGGTAATATCAAAAAAGACCAGAAGAACATGGTGAGTGTAACCAGCACCATACAGATTTCAACCAACCTCCGGTACAAGTTCAGGATGTCAGTATGTGGTTTTGGCATTAAATACAGACTTATACACAAGAAGACAATCCTAAAACCAAAGCAAACATAACCGTAGGTCAAAAAAGATGGATCTGTGAGTTTGGAATTCCATATTGACCATAAAATATCACCCATAACCCAAAATGCCTGAGCTATCAATAAAAACAGCCATGCATGATAATAACTCTTTCCATATGTTTTGGAACGTTTCACAGCATAGTATACCATGATCAAAGTCACTGCACTGATGATGGGAAGTAAAAAATTGCTTATACCATCAAAAACACTTGAATTATTGATAAATATTATGGTAAAGAAAGCATAACCTACAATAATAAGGATAGATAGTAAAGTTACTTTTTTGAAGGCTTTGGTTGATATTTTACCTGTGGAAATGTTTTCTATAAATTTCATATAAATACTGAATTCTCCAGTTGTTACAATCTCCTGAATTAATTTGATCTTATTAACTAATAAAATTGTTGGTAACAAACAATTTCCAGTTTGGACAATAATGAAACATGCCGACTAATTAATTAATGAAATTTCAAACAAACAAAATGTGACAAATCAGCCAAAATTACAATATTTTGTTTATTAGGGTTTTATTCAGAGTTTGAATGTTTAATACAATTTATTGTAGAATAATATAAGTTTACAGGTTTTTTATAATTAGAGATCCACAAATTAGGGTACAACCTCTAAATTTTAGAATTTTTTTTATACTTCTTTAGGCAAGGTTTTAATAATATCAGCTTTTAATTGGATAATATTGTTAATTTAGATCACAGAATTAATTATGAATTTAAAATTAGAGAAATCTGTATATAATATTATGAATATTCGGTGTTAAACTATGCTAAACAAATTAAGGCCCCAATTTCAAAGATTAATCAGTCCCCTGGCCAGTAAAATCAGCTTACACCCTAACATCCTCACTATTATAGGTCTACTAGTAAGCCTCCTGGCAGCCTATGCCTTCTCCCAGAAAAACCTCCTGGCGGGGGCACTCCTAATACTCTTAAGCGGCTTTTTCGATGTGATTGACGGGGCAGTAGCCCGGAACAACAACACTAAAAGCAAATTCGGAGGGTTACTGGACTCCACATCCGACCGTTTCGCAGATGCCTTCATAATCATCGGAATCATATACGGAGGATATGTGAACTGGCTCTGGGGAGTTCTGGCACTCATAGCCTCATTCAGCGTTAGTTACGTACGTGCCCGGGCCGAAGTGGAAGGAATAAAGTGTGATGTGGGAATAGCAGAACGAGCCGAACGCCTAGTTATAATTCTAGCCGGTGCATTCATTGGATACTTTACAAATCCCCACTTTTTTATGTCAATGGCCATTCTCCTGGTAATAATACTGGGATATATTACAGTACTGCAACGAATTTATCACTCCTGGAAGGAACTTAAAGAACTTTGAAGTGTTAAGTGATAATATGGATGCAATAGAAAGAATCGAAAAGGATTTAGACCTTTTTGCAAAAAATATAAAAGAAATAGAATCTATAAAAGTCCGTGGTGAAGAGGAAAAAATAGTCCAGATGGCCAAAAACTACAGAGATGATACCCGATACTACTTGGAGCAAAAAGATTATCTGACATCATTTGGCTGCATAACCTATGCACATGGACTTCTAGATGCAGTAAGAATTTTACATGACTTAATTGTTGATGAATGATGTTTTACTTTCTCTGTTAACAGTAAATCCTCTTTGAATCAAATAAATTTAACAAAAATATTCCAGATAATATATTAGGGATTAAATGAATACTCAAGATGAATCATTATTAGAAGCCAAAAAAGATTTCAGATATCTTTTAAATCGTGCATTTCCCAGGACTGGTGCTTTAAAGTTTGTGGGTGATCATTACCTCCTGGATGAGACCCAGAGAAACTATCTCAACCGCACTGTTTTCTCCAACCAAAAAATGGAAACCCGAAAAAGGAAATTAATCCTTTTATCAGAGATAAAGGATAAATACGTCCTGGTAGATGGTTATAATGTCCTTATCACCACTGAAAGTGTGTGTAAAGAGGAGGAAGAACTTCTGGTAGACTGTGATGATGGTGTTACCCGTGATGTTAAAGCGGTTTTCGGTAAATACAAAGAAAACAAAGCCACCAAAGAAGCTTTAACTTCCATTATATTACTTCTGAAAATTTTCAACCCGGAAAAGGTACTCTTTTTTTATGATAGTCCGGTGAGTTTAAGTGGAGAGCTTGCCAGAACCACCCAGGAAATCCTAAAATTCCATAATGTTCCTGGGGATGCTCAAACTGCAGCCAATGTAGATGGCAAGATCATCCAGTTATCCCATGATATGGACAGTGTGGTGGCTACTAGTGATGGTATAATAATTGATAAAGTGAACCATGTTCTGGATATACCGGGTTACGTTTCAAGAGCCCGTAAAAAATAAAATTAATTAAGGACACCATTTTGAATTTAACATAGCATGTAACCTATTGACTGTATGCCTCCATAATAATGATTGTTTATACCTCCACACTACTGATTTGAACCACACTACTCACCCTCTTTTACAAGATATTCATAGGTAAAAATAGCAATTATTGCAAAAATAACGTCCATACTGTTTCGGATAATAAAATCCAAATAAGTTTGGAGGATGAAACTCACAATCAAGGCATAAGCAAAGTTCAGCATGAATAGATAAACTCCAAATATTATTCCAAAACGTAGTGATGTATGAAGCGGTGAATCTGTTTTTATAGCTGGCCTCAATATGTAGTAGTACAGTATACCTATTCCCAATCCAACACCCAGTACCCATATTGTTGTATTTAAAGGTAGAGTTTGAAAGTTGGAGTAAACCCGGAATACATTGTAACTTATTAATCTACCCAAAAGGAAGATTATGGGTATGACCAGGATCAATAATTTGTTTGAACTTTTTTCCATGTTTTCATCGAGTTTTGTGTTAGTTGCTAAGACCCATCCTAACAAGATACCCAGTATGAGAAATTGACCACCATCAACAAGCATCCACACCAAATTGGTAAATGAAAATGTTGTAGTGGAGGGTAAAGGTTCTAAGTAAAGTAAAAAAGTTAATATACAGAAAAAAAGACCGTATATAAACCCTTTAATCAGTTTAGTTTTTTGGAGTCTTTCCTGAATAAATACAAATATGCATCCCAGTAAAACAAAGTAAATAAATCCGTAGATAAAAAATGCTAAAGGTAATAATCCTTGCTGCACAATCACACTTGGTTGCATTACTGATTCTCCTGAAGGGAGTATTCCATGCAGCAAAACATTGAATGAAGATGCTAAAAAAGCTGCAACCAATAGTTTCCACCATTGTTTCTTTAACTTGTCGATGCTAATATCCCTACTATTTGAAATCATTGAACATCTCATCTATTAAACAATTATTGACTATACTGGTGTTGTAATTTAACAATCTTAAATATGATGCCATTAAGCCTGAAAAAGAGTGTAAAAAAATCAGAATTTTAGTCTTTATATGATATGGATTTAAAAAAAATCCGAATTAAAAAAAAATAAGATTTTTGAACTTCATAAGGCATATTACGAAGCTCGTAGAATAATCAACTAGTTTTCAGTGGAGATATTATTCAATATCTTCAAATCTGTTGCCTAATTTTTCCATCACACCAGGAAGTGTGGTGTATTCCATTTCATCAGCGGGTAATCTGTGAGGTTCAAATGGTCCATGTCTTCTCATGTAATCAGCAATATCAGATGCCAGTGCTCTGGATCTGTCATATGATGGGTCATCAAACATGTCGGATGGTCCCACAAGTTCACCATCAGCTATCTGGAAACCAAGAGCCATGATCCTTGGAGGTCCGTCGAATCTGACGGGGTAGGCGTTTTTCTGGGCTACAGGCATTAGTGGCCCGTTGTGTGATCCCCTCATCCATCCACCAACTAGGTGTGGGAATGCGAATGGTTCCACAACTTCTCCAGCTGCTGGGAATCCTGATTGTGCTCTTACAACAGCTACTGGGTCATCTTTACCCACGTATTTTCCTGCCATGAGGTTTAATCGTTCGGTACTGACGGATGCAGCTATTTCATTATCGTCTCTTCTACGGATACGTTTTATGACGTATCTGCTGATGGTTCCAAGAAGTGCCAGTAAATCGTACATTTCATCAGGACAGGTCATTTTAACTTTTTTGTGTTCCATGACGTCATACACTTCAAATTCAAATCCGTTGTGCATGGATGGGTCAATTACCAGACCTGCGGTGGTGAATGGGTCTGCGAACATTTTATATAGGGGCATGTTAAATGCACCTGGTTCGGTTTTGTCACAGCAGAAAACAACCACTGGGTCACTGGGTCGTTCTTTAAATTCCATTTCTGCAACACCAGGACCCATACCTTTGATGTTTCCTGAAAATGTGTCTGATAGAAGGTCCTGACCTGCACCGTATAGTTTAAGTTCTTTTGCAACAGCGGTTCCTTCTAAAAAGGCATGCCATGCCAGTTTGTGGATCTCTTCGTTTTCTTCACCCTGCTGGTGGGTCATGATGAGCTCAGTGTCATCACCACAATTGGTCACATAATAATCAATGAGAAGCTCTTCTTCCTTGGCTTTGGCGAGAATATCTTCACATTTTTTTAATATTGCGGGGTGAGCTAATCCATGACCTGCTATACTACCAACGTCTGCTTTTATTACACTAATGGTGGTTTTCATACTTTTACACCTCTAAAAAATCATGAACTTCTAAAACAGCATTATTCTGAATGCTGTAAAAGGGCTGTTCGAGATAATGAATATAAACCAGTCATCTTAATGAGAACTAGCTTAGAAACAGATTTAAACTGTTTAACAAACCCTTTCTTATTGATGAATTATGATGAAGTAGACATATAAAATTTACTACTATATTTTTCCCATCCCTCTGATTTTTGACAATCATAACGGTTAATTTTCATCGAAATATTCTCTGACTAACTGGGCCATCTGCATGGTGGTAGATGTTCCTCCCATGTCCGGTGTGGTGGCTACTCCTCCCTTTAGAACCCTTATAAGTGCCTGTTCAATTTTAAATGCATCCTGGTGTTCTCCCAGAAACTGTAACATTAGACAAGAAGATAGGATCATGGCAGCAGGATTGGCAACACCTTTACCTGCAATATCCGGGGCAGATCCATGCACCGGCTCAAATAAACCATTATCATCCCCAATGTTAGCCGATGGTGCCATTCCCAAACCTCCTACCAGTCCTGCACCCTCATCAGACAGTATATCCCCAAAAAGGTTGGTGGTGACCATTACTTGAAAGCGATGTGGATTGGTAACTAGAAACATGGCAGCAGCATCCACATAAACTTCATCGGTCTTTATATCCTTATAATCATCCAAATTTTTGTATTCTTCTGCAACTTTCCAGAAGGTTTCTTTGAATACTCCATCTGTTTTTTTAAGTACATTGGCCTTATGTACTGCACTAACTCTGGATTTACCCTGTTTAAGTGCCTGTTGAAAGGCAACTTTTGTTATTCTTTCTGATGCTTTCTTAGTGATGACCCTTAGAGCGGTTGCCCCGTCTTCAGTGTATTCTTCAATTCCAGAGTAAAGACCTTCTGAGTTCTCCCTAACAATGAGCAAATCCAGATCATCGTACATTGATTTTGCTCCAGGATATGATTTGATGGGTCTTAAATTGGCATAAAGATTCAACTCTTTCCTGAGGGTGATTATTGCACTTTTTTGACCTGGAACCGTAGTTACTGCGCCAAAAAGTGTTGCATCAGAATTTTTAGCCATCTTGATAGTTTCATCAGGCAAGGTAGTCCCGGTATCATTATAACAAGCATTACCTGCCTTGGCTTCATGAAATTTGAATTGGATGGGAGTTGCTTCTAAAATGTAGAGTGCTGCTTCAGTTACCTCCGGCCCTATTCCATCCCCATGAATCACAGTTACATTGTACATAAGAAGAACTAGGTTGATTAAAGTATAAATCATTAATTATCAACAAAATTAATTAAATAAAAAATGAAAATAAGATGATTAAATCCATTTTAAAAGTCATATACTGAGTTGATGGTTGCATAAATCAGGTTTTACTTGTGATTGTTCATAAAAAATAGCTTGGGAAGTTAATCATTTTGTAGGCATACTATTACGCTATATATGTAGACTATCAAAAAAAACCCAGTACCATTCCGTGATCACCTTGTGTTTTGCACAAATTTTACGTAAAAATTATGATTATATAAAAAATAGTGATGGAACTATACTAGTATCATAACAAAAAAATATATGGACCATTAGAAACATAATACTATTTTTAATCCATATTATATGGAACACACATTAAAAAACCTCAATTTACATTAATTTTTCTAGGGGAGATACTATTATGGAAGTTGAAAAAAACGTTGCAAGACTGATTGAAACTTTAAAGGATGACGATGAGCATGTACAGGTTCAGGCCACAGAAATGCTGGAGGAAATCGGAGAACCTGCAGTGCCTCAGCTTATAGATGCCCTGGATGATGAAGATAAAAATGTAAGAAAGGGATCTGCAAGAGTTTTAGGGCTTATTGGTGATGTACGTGCCATTAAACCCCTTATTGAAACCATGAAAGATGATAATAAGTGGGTGCGTAGGGCTGCCTCAGGAGCCTTGAGTAACATGGACAAACGTGCAGTAGAACCCCTGATCCAAACTCTTAAAGACGATGACTGGAGAGTGAGGGGAGGAGCTGCCTGGGCACTTGGAAATATCAAAGCCCCTGAATCATTAGAACCCCTGATGGGGGCAATGAGTGACGATAACGGCTTTGTCAGGGCTGGTGCTACTATGGCCGTTGGAAATATTGGAGGAGATGCTGCCCAAAAGGCACTCGAGGGAGTTCTTAATGATAAAAGCAGTTACGTCCGTAGAGTTGCTGAAAGTTTCCTAAACAAGGAATAACAATCATTATTTTTTTGCATTAAGAGCATTAAGAAAGATGAACACCTAGATATAATAATATAAAAATTAGATCAAATTGGATGGTTAAAGAGAGATATAATCAGAAATGGATTAAAATCCTGTAAAATAAGATAATCCTGGGCCAGATCTGCCGTTATATCTCTAGAAGGTATCAATATGAAAGTTAGTGTTATTGGAGCATCAGGTCGGGTGGGTAAAGCTGCTGCATTCTGCCTGGCTGAAGAAAGTGTTGTAAGTGATATGGTGCTGTTATCACGAGAAAAAAGTCTGGATCAGATCCAGGGAGAAGCCCTGGACATGAAAGATGCACTGGCTGCTAAGGATATTGGAGTGTCCATAACCCCTTCTTCTAATTTTGAGAATATGGAAGGTTCTAAAATTGTGGTAATTGCTGCTGGGGTCCCCCGCACTCCAGATATGACACGCATGGATCTGGCCATTCCCAATGCAAAGATTGTAGCTCATTATTCAAAGTTAGTGGCCAAATATGCTCCGGAATCCATAATTCTGGTCATAACCAATCCAGTTGATGTGATGACCTATGTTGCTTATAAAGCTTCTGGATTTCCCCGAAACAGAGTTATTGGACTGGGAAATCACCTTGATTCATTGAGGCTGAAAAACCTTTTTGCCAAACAATTCAACATTCACGTCAGTGAGGTACACACTCGAATAATTGGGGAACATGGCGAACACATGGTCCTGCTTTTAAGTTCCACTTCTATTGGTGGAATACTGTTTAAAGAGTTTTCCCAGTACCAATCATTGGACTTGGATGCAATCATAGAGAAAGTTAAAAAAGCAGGAAGTTACGTTATCAACAAAAAAGGAGCAACTGAATACGGACCTGCTTTTGCCATTTCTAATATCGTGAAAACTATACTTAACGATGAAAAGAGGATACTGACTCTCACCACATTCCTGGATGGAGAAATTTATGGTACCAATGATGTTTGTCTGGGAGTACCTGTTAAGTTAGGGAAAAATGGTGTTGAAAGAATAATCAAAGTCAATATGAGTGATGATGAATTAAAAGAGTTCAAGGTAGCTGCAGAGGCTGTGAAAAGTTCCACTCAAGAGTTAATGTCAAAACTCCCTGAAGACTTATGAATTGATAACTTCTTTTTTTAATAACTTACTTTTGAACTTATTTTTCACTAATATGGAAGATAATCCAATTATTTTATTAAAAATCTGACAATATCTGGATCAGATCAGTTCCCCAAAAAAATAAAAAAAAATGTAGGGCCCTTTTTTTAACCCTATTTAAAAAAATTAATTTAATTCCATATTAAGTGGTCTGATTAGTTGGTGTATTGGTAGGTTCGTTCTTGGGTGTATTCGTTGGTGTCTGTGTGTTAGTATCTGTTGTAGGTGTATTATCTTCTACTGCTGTATTTTGAGTGTTCCTGTAATAGGTGTAGCCACCATCCTCATAGTCATTACTAGCTGTATCATCAGAATTGTTAGTTATGTTAAGTGTTAGATTCCCGGCAGAGTTTAGAATACCGGTGAAATAACCACCAACAAATGCTAATACAACTAGCACCGCAATTAATGCGATTGGTATTTTATCCATAATAATGCACTCCCTAATTTCATATGATAAACTTGTAGATCATCCTATATTCGAAATTTCAAATTTCAAAAAATGTCATTTATGCATCTACTTTAGTGTATCTTCTTATATATTTCCCTATATAATAAGATTCCTCCTCATAATTCAACAAGATCCCCCTACATTGATCTTATTAACACCACTCCATAAGAAAAATTTATATAAATGTTCATTATAATTAATATTAGAATCTATATTTTAAACATTGTATAAATAAAGTACCTGATTGAGAATTTTGTTTCAAAAATAGTGCATATCGGAAAAGGATTTCCGGTAAGTTTATATTCTAGGTATAGTAAATATGATTGCTTATCAACGATAACAAAAACTACACAAAAACAATAATAATAAAGGCAATAAAATGATTAAAATTGGAATTTTAGACTTGCAGGGAGATGTTTCCGAGCACCTGGAAATGACCAGGAAAACTTTAAGGAAAATGAACGTGGAATCAAAGGTTTCAACAGTTAAAACATCAACCGAAGTTGCAGAATGCCATGGAATCATTATCTCTGGAGGAGAAAGTACTGTTATCGGCAGACTCATCCATGAAAAGGGCATTGACCAGATTATTAAGGAAAACAAAATCCCTGTAATGGGGACCTGTGCAGGAATGGTGATATTAGGACAGGAAACTGACTATGATCAACCATTACTGGGATTAATACCAATGAAAGTTAAAAGAAACGGTTTTGGAAGGCAAAAAGCCTCATTTGAAGCTGAATTAGAATTAAAAATAACAGAAAATCATTATCCTGGAGTTTTCATCCGAGCTCCCTATGCCTTAACCGTTGCCCAAGAAGCAGTTCCCCTGGGCAAAATCCATGATAAAATCATCGCTGTAGCCTACAAAAATCATGTTGCTACAGCATTTCACCCCGAACTTACTCGCGATACTAGAATTCATGAATATTTTATAAAGGAGGTATTAAATTGTGTGGAATAGCCGGAGTGGTATTTAAAGATAAAAAACTTCATCCAGTTGGCAAGTTCATGACCCACATGCTAAACGCTCTACAGCATAGGGGTCCTGATTCAGCAGGTTTCGCCCTTTATGGTGGTCTTGGACTTGGAGAACATGAATATCTACTGAACATAGAAGTTAAAGAAAAACCAGGACTCCTCGAAGACGTTAAAGCCAAAGTGGAAACAGCCTTCCCCATTGAAAGTGAAGAAATCATTCCTTCGGTGGAAAATTACATCATATACCGTTGTAAAGTTAACCTGGACTCATTCTCACAACTGAAACCACTGATTATGGATGTGGATGAAATTGATGATGTTATCGTCTTGAACGGAGCCCATTCTTTTGAGATGATTAAAGATGTGGGACTGGTAAAAGACATAGCTGCCCGTTACAACACTGAAGATAAGATGGGTACACATGCCATTGGCCACACCCGTTTCTCCACTGAAAGTATAGTGGACCGGTACCATGCCCACCCTTTCCAGAGTTACATCATACCCGATATCACCGTGGTGCACAATGGCCAGATCACCAATTACTGGAAAATAAGAGACCCCTTAGAGCGTAAAGGCCATATCTTTGAAACCGATAACGACACCGAGTGTATTGTGCATTACATTGCAGATAAATTAGCCCAGGATTACAGTTTAGAAGAAGCTCTGGAACAGTCTGTGAAGGACATGGACGGTCCTTTCTCCTATATTGTAGGCACACCCAATGGGGTGGGAATTGCCAAGGACCAGTTAGGCCTCAGGCCAGGGGTTATGGCTGAAAATGATGAAGTGTTTGCAGTTGCCTCTGAAGAAGTGGCCCTCCGAGAAGTAATGGACACCTCAGATATTGATCAGATATCTCCAGGAGAAAGCCGTGCTTACACCATTTAGGATGTGGGAAAATGAAGGAATTGAAAATTAACGCTCAAGAAAAATCACCCCGGGAAATTAACCGGACAGTTAAGCAGGCAACCAAAGAGAACGATCGTATTGTGATTGAAAACCCCAATGCAATGCATTACCTCCTAGCCGGACTAACCGAACCAGTTGATGTGGTGATAGATGGATCTGCAGGTTACTTTGTAGCAACTATGATACACGGAGCCAGAGTACATATCAATGGAAATGCTGGCTGGTTCCCTGCAGACAACATGACCGCAGGCGAAGTCATTATCGATGGTTCAGCTGGAGATGGTGTAGGCCAGGGAATTTACGGTGGAACTGTTGTGGTACATAAAGATGTAGGTTCTCGTACCGGAGAAATCATGAAAAATGGAACCATCATTGTGGGAGGAAATTCCGGATTCATGAGCGGGTTGTTTATGATGGGCGGCCGAATAATAGTCCTTGGAGACATTTCAGATGATGCAGGAGAATCCATAATCCGAGGAACCATCTACGTAGGTGGCGAGATCAAAAGTCTGGGTAAAAATGCTAAAATAGAAGAACTGGAAGAAGAAGAAACATCCGAGTTAAAAGAACTCCTGGAAAACTACGACTTCCACCTTGAAGAAACCAGTTACCAAAAATTCCGTAAAATCGTACCACGCAGTGCCAGGCCATTCTATGGTCAGGAATCAGAGGAGGGATGAAAATGACCCAACCCCCTAAAGACCAAAAGAGTGTGGCTCTGGTGGGAACTCCCTGCCACATCATAGCTGCAGAAAAAATGGACCACTACCACGATATCATTGGTGATGTTCCAGTGGATTTCAAGTTAGGACTCTTCTGTATGGAAAATTTCTCACACACCTACCTTAAAACATTCTTATCTCAAAATAACATCAAAATGGATGATGTGAAAGAGTTCAGAGTGGAAAAAGGCCAGTTCTGGGCCTACCTGAAAAACGGCGAGGTATTCAAAGTACCATTATCCAAAGCCAAGGCCTGTATGAGGAAAAACTGTCAAGTGTGCATGGATTACACCTCAGAACTGGCTGATCTTTCAGTGGGTAGTGTGGGCTCAACTCCAGGATGGTCCACAGTCATCGCCAGAACCGAAAAAGGCCTTAAAGCATTACAACAAGCTGAAAATGAGGGTTACATAGAAACCAAACCCATCAAAGAGTCAGGAATTCTTTTATTAGAGAAATTAGCTAATAAAAAGAAGGAAGAAAACAAGGAAGAAATACGAAAAAGAGAATCTGTTGCTCGCCCTGTTCTCTACCGTAGATACATTAACGACGAGGAATTCACTGAAGAAGTTGCTTCCTGCCAGTTTGATGACCTGAAATCCGATGTTATTGATGTGGGTAGCTGTGTACTCTGTGGAGCCTGTTACTATGTCTGTCCTGAGAACATAATAACCATTGAAGATCGAAAACCACAACTAAAAGGGAATTGCCCCCCGGAATGTAACCTCTGTTATGTAGCCTGTCCCCGCACCTACCTATCACAGGAAGTTTTAAACCGGGACCTGGATCAGGAAGCCCTGGGAAACTACATGAAAATAGTATCTGTCCGTGCAACCCGTGCTAAGGGTCAGGATGGAGGAGTGGTTACTGCTCTTTTAAATTACCTTTTAGATGAGAATATAACCCAACAGACCATTGTGGTGGATAAAAGGGATGATAATCCCTGGAAACCAGAGGCCATTCTAACTTCCCAAGTGGAAGATGTGATTAAAGCCGCTGGTACCAAATACTCTGCCTGTCCTGTTTTCAAAGTACTTAAAGATAACACTGAAAAGAATTCCGAAAAAGAATCTGCAAAGGAGGTGTCCTAGATGCCTTTTAAAATAGAAAGAAACCGGGACTTGTGTCTTAACAACTTTGACCGTCCAGGTTGCTGCTGGTATCTATGTGATAACCGGGATGAAAATCTCTGTAAAAACTGCTATTCCTGTTACAACAACTGCCCACATGATGTTTACGAGATAGTGGATGATGAACCATACCCCCTGCACCATGAAAACTGTGTGGGTTGCCGTATATGTGAGGAAATGTGTCCCAACAATGCTATAGAAGTCAGGGCTGTGCCTCAGGATGTGCGAAATGTGTGGAGCTTCAACGATCTGGTGGAAATAAACCGTAAATCCACCGAAGGATCCTACAAGGTCCGAGGATGCGGTGCCACTCGACCCATTCCCACCTTTGATGACCTGGTGATTGTACCAGCCCAGGTTTCCCGACCACCCATCGACAAGTACAGGGAACCTTGTAACACTAGAGTAGTTCTGGGAAGTCGTTACGCTGAAAACCCACTGGTTCTGGACACACCTATCATGATCGCGGCGATGAGTTTCGGAGCTTTATCCAAAGAAGCCAAAATCGCCCTGGCCATGGGCGCCACCCTGGCTGGTACTGCCACCAACACTGGTGAAGGAGGAATGCTCCCTGAAGAGCGCAGATATGCCAATAAACTCATTGCCCAATACGCATCTGGCCGTTTCGGTGTCAGTGCTGAGTATCTGAACAATTCAGATGCAGTTGAGATTAAAATAGGCCAGGGTGCCAAGTCAGGTATGGGAGGCCACCTCTTAGGTGAGAAAGTCACTGCTGAGGTTTCTAAGATAAGGATGATACCGGAAGGCACTGACGCCCTGAGCCCAGCCAGGCACATGGACATTGTGGGGCCCGAAGATCTGAGCATGAAGATCAGCCAGCTCCGGGAGATCACCGATTGGAAAGTACCTATAATGGTGAAATTCACCAGTGGAAGGGTCAGTGATGATGTGAAGATCGCTGCCAAAGCCGGAGCTGATATTGTCGTAGTTGATGGTATGCAGGGAGGAACCGGAGCTGGACCTGATGTGGTCACAGAACACAGTGGTGTTCCTACCATTGCCTCCATTGTCGAGGCAGACGAAGCCCTCAAACATATCAACCTCAGGGAAGAGGTGAGTCTGGTTGCTGCCGGTGGAATAAGAAACGGTGCCGATGTTGCCAAAGCCATAGCCCTGGGAGCTGATGCATGTTACATTGCCACCAGTGCCCTGGTAAGCATAGGTTGTCGTGTTTGCCAGATGTGTTACGCTGGAACCTGTCGTAAGGGAATTGCCACCCAAAACCCACAACTCAGACGGAGACTGGACTACATTGAAGGTGGAAAACGTGTGGCCAGATACATAGAAGCCATGACTGAAGAAGCAGTCATGTTAACCCAGCAAGCAGGGAACACCGATCTACTAAAATTAGAAAAGGATGATCTCAGGGCTCTTACTGTAGAGTCATCAGCCATGACTGGAGTGAAAATGGCTGGTCTAGAAGCGCCAATCAAAAATTAAAAAAGTTTTGGGAATTTATTTTTTTCCCATAAATTTATACTTTTTTTACTTTACCTGATTTGAACTCTTTAATAAATTTTTATTTTGCCTGATTTGGCAATTTTATCTTTATAATTTTCTATTTTATTTGATTAACTCCATTAAAATGTATATATTTCCTTAATACACATCAATACCATTTTTTTAGAATAATAATTAAATTGTAGGACTTTTTATCATTTCAAATTTGTCCAGTTTATTCATTATCTATCTTATTTGATGGTAAGTTATATCTTTTTTAGAAATGGGAAAGGTTATATATTAAAAAATTTATAATCGGAAATATGTTTCCCCCAGCCTATTGCCACTCAGTACTATGTATTTTTTTAAAAAAGCTAGAATGAGTTTAATGTAGGAAAACATCTAAAGTTTTTGAGAATTTTGGTCGAAATGTAAATGATTAAAATTTAAAGGAAATTGAAAATGTAGATGAATCTATTTCATTTAAAAAGGAGTTAAAAAAGGAGGAAAAATTAATGGATCCTATTTTTAGTAGTGGTGACACGGCATGGATGTTGATTTCCACTGCCCTTGTAATCTTAATGACCATACCCGGAGTAGCCCTCTTCTACGGTGGGCTAATCCGGAGAGAAAACGTTTTAAACACATTGTTTCTTTCATTTATAACCTTCTCCATTGTAAGTATACTCTGGTTTATATATGGATATGACCTGGCCTTCGGTGCAGATGTGTGGGGTGTGTTAGGCAACCTGACCAATCCTTTCTTCAATGGGGTGCTAGAGTCAGGAACTCTTTCTAGTTATGCTCCCACAATACCAACTGCCCTTTATGCTGTATTCCAGATGACATTTGCAGCTATCACTGTAGCACTTATTAGCGGGGCTATTGTAGAAAGAATGAAGTTTTCTGCCTGGTTGGCCTTCGTACCATTGTGGTTAACATTGGTATATATTCCTATAGCCCATTGGGTGTGGGGAGGAGGATGGCTGGCACAAATGGGTGTTCTGGACTTTGCTGGAGGGATCGTAGTACATTTAAGCTCAGGTATAGCTGCTCTGGCCCTGGTTTTATTAGTAGGAATTCGTAAAAATGCTAAACTACTTCCCCACCACCTTGGGTACTCAGTGATTGGTACTGGACTTTTATGGTTCGGTTGGTTTGGATTTAATGCAGGATCAGCACTGGGTGCAAGTAATCTGGCAGTTTCAGCCATGATCGTTACCAACACCTCGGCAGCCATGGGGATGCTGACATGGATACTGATGGACAAACTGAATACAGGTAAACCAACCCTTTTAGGTGCTTTATCCGGAGCAATAGCTGGTTTAGCCACAATAACACCTGCAGCAGGCTACGTGAATGTTACTGCTGCTATAATAATTGGTTTTGTATCATCAATTATCTGTTACTATGCAGTAAGTCATCTCAAACCATTAATCGGTTATGATGATGCCCTGGATGTATTCGGAATTCATGGAATGTCCGGCATTATAGGAACTCTGGCTACCGGTATATTTGCTACACCCCTCATAAATAGTGCAATAACCGGTGGAGTTATAGCAGGTAACCCTGCCCAACTAGGAATTCAATTTTTAGCAGTTGTTTCTGTGGGACTTTACTCCTTCATAGTCACTTACCTCCTGGGTTGGGTTATTAACAGAACCATTGGTCTGAGAGTAGAAGATGATCATGAAGTGCAGGGTCTGGACATTAACCTACACGAGGAATCCGGTTACAGACTATCATAGGCAGTTATAAAAGTAGGACTGTCAATTAATCCTATAAGGATAAATAGATTGTAAACAAATCATTCCTTAAAGAACCATATGATTGAGGTGATAATATGAAAAGGATCATAACCATCATCAGGCCGGATAAACTTGAAGATGTTAAACAGGCCCTGGAAGACATTGGCTGCCATGGGATGACTGTTAAAGATGTTAAAGGAAGAGGAATACAGTTGGGAATAACTGAAAGTTACCGTGGTACTGATTACAAAGTTGATCTATTACCTAAAACTCAGATTGAAATTGTGGCTAAAACTGAGGATGTGGATGAAATTGTGGATACCATTACCAAATACGCTCAAACAGGCTGCATTGGTGATGGAAAGATTTTTATATCACCTGTAGAAGAAGTTATACGTATTCGTACCGGTGAAAGAGGAAACAAAGCCGTATAATTCAGATACATGATGATTTTAAATGTTTTTTTCTTCCTATTTTTTTATTTTTAATGACAGTGTTATAGTGCATTAAAATTTATTCATTAAAAAATGCAGATCTGTGTTTATTGTTGTAATATCTATCTAGAAATTCCAAAAATAATCCGGTAATTATTCCATCTATTACTTTTTTTTATAACCTCCTAATCGAAACATTTATAAGAGATTAGAAATAATAATCAGTTGTCGGAAGTATGTTTCCGATATCCGGCAAATTGGGGTGAAATCTTTATGAAATAAAAAAAGATATAAAAAATGCTTTAGGCCCCTTGACCTAAGCTAAAAATAGCTAAAATAACTTTAATAAATAAAAAATAATGTTTGTATCTTTGTTTACAAATATACTGAATAAAATTCAATTTTTTAAAAAAAACCAAAAAAATACAATCGATAATTAGGAGGAAAAATCAATGGATGTTTTAAATTCTGGTGACACCGCCTGGATGCTAATTTCCACTGCACTGGTACTGTTAATGACCGTGCCTGGAGTAGCACTTTTCTACGGAGGTCTTACCAAGAAAGCAAATGTATTAAACACCATGTTCATGTCCCTTATTGCATTCTCCATTACCAGTATCATCTGGGTATTATATGGTTATCAGTTCGCATTCGGGGCAGACATGTTGGGAGGAATAATTGGAAACCCTGCAAATCTATTGTTTAGTGGAATAGGAGTAGATCAATTATCTGGAACCATACCAGAAACTGTATTCATAGCTTTCCAGTTGACGTTCGCCGCCATAACAGTAGCTCTGATTTCTGGAGCTGTAGTGGAAAGGATGAAGTTCTCTTCATGGATGGTATTCGTTATTGCATGGGTATCCTTGGTATATGTACCTATAGCCCACTGGGTATGGGGTGGAGGATTCCTGAGCGCCTTAGGTGCCCTGGACTTTGCAGGAGGTACCGTAGTACACGTTAACTGTGGTGTAGCTGCCCTGGCCCTGATACTGCTTTTAGGTAAACGTAAAGAAGTTAAATTATTACCACACAATCTGGGATACTCTGTTATTGGTGCTGCACTGCTATGGTTCGGTTGGTTCGGATTCAACGCAGGATCAGCCCTAGCTGCAGATGGACTGGCAGGTCAAGCGTTCATTAATACTAACACTGCCGCTGCCGCCGCCATGATCTCATGGGTCATAATCGATTACTTGAAAACCGGTAAACCAACTGTTCTGGGCGCAATAACCGGTGCAGTAGCTGGATTGGTTGCAATCACACCTGCAGCTGGTTTCGTGACTGTGCAGGCTGCTGTGATTATCGGTCTATTGACCAGTGTAGTTTCATACCTCTCCATAAGCTACCTGAAACCCAAACTGGGTTACGACGATGCCCTGGACGTATTCGGTGTCCACGGAATGTCTGGTCTATGGGGTGCTCTGGCTACAGGTTTATTCGCCGCCCCATTCATCGGTGAAGCATCAGGACTATTTTATGGTAACCCTGAACAATTACTGATCCAGATAATAGCCATAGTCGTGGTAGCTGTTTACAGCTTCGTGGTCACCCTGATAATAGGTAAAATCATTGACATGGTCATGGGATTACGCGTGGAAGATAAAGAAGAAATCGAAGGACTGGACATTTCTCTACACGAAGAGACCGGTTATCGTATTTAATCAATATACGCGAGCCATGAGGTGATATCATGAAAGAAATTGTGGCCATAATCAGACCAAATAAATTAGATGAAGTTAAAGATGCCCTTGAAGAAACTGGATGTCATGGAATTACTGTGACCGAAGTTAAAGGACGTGGAAGACAGTTAGGAATAACTGAAAGCTACAGAGGAAGTGATTACAGAATCGACATGCTACCCAAAACCCGTCTGGAAATTGTGGTAGAAGATGAAGATATGGAGAACGTAATTAAAACCATTGTAGAAACAGCGCAAACCGGGGATATTGGAGATGGAAAAATTTTCATCTCAACGGTGGACGACGTTGTCCGTATCCGAACAGGAGAAAGGGGAGAAGAAGCAGTTTAACTACCTCCTAATCCTACCTTCATCCCCCCTTTTTTCCCTTTTTTTATTTTTTTAATGGTTAAATTCACATTTTAAATAATATCTTAATATTAACTCCATCTTCTTTTCCAGCAAATAATTAAATTTATATAACTTTACCTTCTCTTTGTTAATCAAAGTATGATAAATGGGAAAGCATAATCATGTACCAGGAAATAATCCCAAAATTATATTTAATTAAAACCGGCAAACCCAGTTGCCAGTCCTATCTCATCATTGGAAATAAAATGAATGTTCTCATTGATCCTGGCATAAATCAGAATTTTGGAATCTTAAAAAAAGATCTGCACGATATTGGAATAGACATAAACTCGTTAAGTATGGTTATAAACACCCATGAACACGTGGATCACTTTGGAGCCAACATTTACCTGCAGGATAAGTTGCCAATTATAGCACACCGATATGCAGCCACCAAAATAGCATCTGCAGATGACGAGGTACTGCTCTGCCGGGCACATGGACATGACCCCCATGGTTATCACGTGCACTTGTGGTTAGAGAATATGAATGTGATTGACATGGGAAACTGGTTTTTGAAGATATTCCACACTCCAGGACATACCTCTGGATCACTGTGCATCTATGAGCCCCGTGAAAGAATACTGATCTCTGGTGATACCGTATTTGCCAGGGGCACCATATCCAACATATCCAGCTCAGGAAGCTACGGTGAATACATAAACTCCCTGGCCCGGCTGAATACTATGAAAATAGACCTATTATTACCTGGTCACGGTAAAATATCCACCAATGTAGAAGAAGACATTGAAAAAGCCATCGAAAACGCCAATCATAAACATGAAGAATTTTTAAACCAGAATAAATTACCGGAAATTCAGAATAAATAAATATAATTAATCAAACCAGCATAAAGGCATTTGAAATTACAATGTAAAAATCCATGATTTAAAACATTTTGAGTGAATAAAATGCCTGAACTTCCCAGTGTTGCGATCTTTAAAAACTATTTTGATGAAACTTCCCTGAATCAATCCATAAAAGATGTGAAAGTTTTAAGTCCAGAAATTCTGATAGACACCAGTACCGAAAAGATGAAAACAACCCTAAAAGGGCATAGATTCATTGATAGCCAGCGCTATGGAAAATACCTTTTCGGAAAACTGGATAATAACCTATTTCTGATAATGCACTTTGGAATGACCGGATATCTAGATTACGTGTCTGAAAATAATCATAAACATCATCAACTCCTTTACAGTACCAAAAGTTCCAAATATCCCCGGCTGATAATCCAATTTTCAGGCGGTGATGTTCTTGCCTTTGATGATGCCCGTAAATTAGGTAAGCTGGGTATAACCAGGGCCCCAGATAAATTTATTGAGTTGAAAAAATTGGGTCCTGATGCACTGGAAGTAAATTTTGAAGATTTCCAGGAAATGGTTAAAGGAAGAAAGGGAATGATCAAACCACTTTTGATGAACCAGAATGTGATTGCGGGCATTGGCAATCTTTACGCTGATGAAATATTATACCAGAGTCATGTGCATCCCATGACCCATGCCGATAAGTTAAATGTCTCAGATTGGGAAGATCTCTTCAAAAATATGAGAAAAGTACTGGATACAGCCATAGAATATCATGACGAACCAGGATCTCTCCCCAAGTCCTATTTACTTCCTCACCGGTGCCCTGGAGGGGAATGTCCTGAAGGGGGAAGTTTAGAAGTTATAAAGGTTGCTGGTAGAACCACGTTCCTATGTCCTCATCGGCAGAAAATAAGGTAAACTCGGTATTCTGGAACTTTTTATTCTAGAAATAAATTTATAGGATTAAAGACATAAAATTAAAGGTTAAAGTGATGTTTATTTGCTCTGAAATTCATGAAAGTGAGGGGAAGAAAAAATGATTAAAAGATTAACTCTGGCCCTGATGGCCTTAATGGTTTTAATTGTGGTGGTTTCTGGATGTACCAGTGAGAATAAAACTCAGAATAACACCCAGAACATTTCTAATCAAACACAAAACAACAGCACTACTAACAGCACAACCAACAGTAATATAAAGTCACCTGAAGAAGCTAAAGAAATAGCTCTACAATTTGTGGACGAACCCGGTGTAACTGCAGGAACACCCGTACTCAACACGGTTGATGGAAGGCAGATATATGTAGTTCCATTATACCAGAATGGAGAGGCAGTAGGGGAAATAGAGCTTGATGCTAAGACCGGAGAAAACCTGGGAGGAGCTGGTGGGGCCCCTTAAACAAATCCAACTTTTAAATTGCTGGTTTAAAAAGAGAGGTTTTGATAATAATGTTTTATCGAAATCTCTAAACTAAACAGATAATAGTACCACCTATTAAAACACCAGCAACCAGTAACTTTTTCTTATCCATAACTAAACTTCCTTATTTAAGGTTTTATTCTGGATAAAAATCCCTTAAAATATTTCTAAATGGTTTTGATTTGGGATATTCCCAATTTTTCTTAGTAAGTACTGCATCTACTTGCTTTAATGTCAACCAATCATCTGTCCCCGCAGCTTTATTAAAATCCTCTAATGTATTCTTGCTTTTACCTGTTGTAACATCAACATAAATATACTTAACTGTCTTATCTGTGCCATTTTCATTAAAGTCAGTGGCAAAAGGTACTTTCCATATTTCTTTACCATCCATAGTTACTTTTTCAGGTTTACGGCATAAATTACCTAATCCTTGAATTTGAGCAATATAGAGTGCTTTCAATTCATCAAAGGACCTCCATTCACCATCATTTACTTTGCTCATTAAAGTTTTTGTATCAATAGTAACAATAAAATCAATTTTTTTAGGGCTAGAATCAAATTTTACTATCCAATATTTCTTATCAGAAGTCAAATAAACATCTTTCACATCAAACATATGAAAATTTTTTCCCATATTCAGTCTTGCTACAGATACCGCTGTTGCCTGTGGAGTGGAATTATCAAAAGAAGTAGTACTAAAAGAAGAAGGATCAAAATGTGTTCTTCCATTAAAATCAGATATAACACTCAAAGCAAATGACATGAATGTAACAACAGAAAATAAAAATACAACTAAAACAACACTAATCAAAAGCTTTTTCTTATTCATAATATCTCTCTAAAAAGTTTATTGTAGATTTCCAATCTCATCCAACATTATCTACGGATATAACGCGTATAAGCCCCACATTGTCTGTGGGAATGTCTCCAAATTTCCTAACAATATGCTCTTTATTATTCGTATACGCATGTGAAGGATCACAATCTTTCCATTCACCATCACAGCGTATTTGCACCCAATAATGATGTTCCTCCTCAAGGTATACACATCGAACATCATCCTTAGGTATGCCCGAAGCTAAGGCAAGATTGTAAACAATTCGCGTAGTTTCTGCGCAGTTTGCTTCATTATATTTGGCCACATCCTCAATAGGGCAACATATGTTATTGTGTGCATGCCAAAATGTTACAACATTGTAAAACACATAATTGAAGACCGCTTGTCCTTTATCGTAATTCGTATTTAAAGTATAATTTCCTTTGATATCATTTGCCCATTCTTGTATATATGGATTCGATGGCGAATATGTGCTCTTTTGATAATCGTTTCCAAAAAACTTACTAAAAAGCCAATTGTATATAGCTAACGGCGTATAATTCTCTGTAGAATCATAATTTCCTGTAACAGAATAAATTATATCCATATTCCTAATTATATCATCTTTATAAATATCAAGCTGTCTCTTTATTTCAGTTTCATTTATTATTCCAGGTTTAAGATTATGAAACACTTCCATTGTCATCAATGGAAGTAAAAATGGCCCATAAATTTCAGGAGGAAGAACTTCACCATTAAATATTGTTCCATTCACTAAAACAATATTGACCAACGAAACTGTGCTATTATTAATCGAATCCAACCATTCAGACCTAACATTCGGATCACTACTGGTTAAGTTTTCAGCCCGTTCAATTCGGTTGTCAGTGATCTGGTTATGATAACAATACACAGCACAAATACCATTAGCAACATCTCTGACAATGCCAGTGGTTGGATCGAGTAGAAGAATCATGTCATCTTGGTCTTTGATTTTATAGATGATATAACCATTACTGTAGAACAGTTCAGGTGTTTCACCATTGATGATGCGTTCTCCGATTCCCATGGTTACAGAACCAATAGCACCACCATCTGGGTTTCCTATTTCCTGTTCAATGGGTGAAAAGGCAGAGGAACATGCAAATCTGAAGGCCCAAACATTACTGGCAGTTCCGTTTACATCCATACCCATCCTGTGATCCATTTCCCCAGTTATATAAGATGAGGCCGCATCATCACAACAGGAAACCACTATGGGTGTGGTGCGACTCCAGGTTACATTAAATTCACTGGCAGCTTGGTCTGCCACCATGTCATGGCATTTGATATTACGAGCGACATGAGAATGTTCTGTAGACACTTTCATATCTCTTGAGCATTTATAAAGACTTATTATTTGACCAGCACCATGCCAACTGTTAATGTGGTTGTAGCGATGAGAAACTTAAGACATTGAAGATAAAATTTTATCTTTAGCTTTTTTAGCTGGTTCAAAGTCAGAATTTACATCTAATACTCTGTTGAAATACTCTAAAGCTTTTTGCGGTTTTTTAACTAGTACAAGAGTAAGACCTTTATAAGTTAATGCTTTTAAATTATCTGCATCTAATTTCAAGGCCTCATCAAAACATTTAAGAGCGTCTTCATACATTTCAAGATAGTTAAGAGTATCACCTTTATTAATCCAAGCATCAACGAAAACAGGGTTTATATTTAAAACTTTGTCGAAGCACTCCAAAGCATTCTTGTAATTCTCAAGATCTTTGAAAATCATTCCCTTGCTGTTCAAGGCCTTAACATGGTTTTTATCTAACTTTAAGGCATGATCATAATTATTAATTGCCTCTTCAAATCTCTCCAGATATCTGAGAGCATTCCCCTTATTATTCCATGCTGAAGAAAAATTTGGTTTAAGTTTTAGGGCCTTATCAAAAGATTTTATGGATTTCTCATACTTTTCAAGACCATTAAATGCATTTCCTTTATTATACCATGCTCTGAAATCTTTTGGATTTATTTTTATAGCTTTATCATAACATTCCAAGGCTTCAGAATATCTACCCATCTTACTAAAAGACACTCCTTTATTATACCACACATAAAAATTCTCAGGATCTAACTTTCCAGCTTTATCATAACATTCCAAGGCCTCCAAGTAATTACCCTGATTCTCAAGTCCAACACCCTTCTTAAGCAAGGATTTAAGTTTGTAACTATCGAAAAGTCTCATTTAGTTCCTCCAATTTTTTAGGCCAAAGTCCTTCAGGCCAAAACTCATAAAGGAACCAGGTTCCAACTACCACGTCAATTCCAGATGTTCCTATAACAATATCTATCGCACCCCCCACATAATCCCCAGTTTTCAATTTACCATATCCTTCTCTTATTTTATTTACAAAAAATCCTAAAAATCTTGTTAAACGATCATCAGGAGGTACAGAACCACCAACTTCCGGATCTTCTGAAAGCTTTTTTGCTTTTATTTCAATTTCCTTACCTTTTTCTCCACTAAGTATTTTTTTAATTTCTTTCCACTCTTTTTTACTAAATAAGTCATTAAGTAATTCTGTGTCATCACTTTCACTTAATACCATAAGAAAATAAGCTGATTGCCAGTATGCATCTTGTAGTTGTGTGATTCTTGTTGGTGGTTCATCATATAGTAACCAGTTTACCACACCGAAAGTAAAGGGGAATGTCTCTCCGTATATTTCCCTGCATCTTTCGGGAGGCAGCCATCCTTGATCAACACAGATATAGAATATAACACAAGCTACTGTTATACCCGCCCCAACAGGAGGAACAATCCATGAATAGGCAACTAAAGTACTTAAAGCGGTTCCACCAAATAAAACTGTTCCAGTTCCACCTGCTGTGGCACTAGCATCGGCTATTGCACTCATGCCTACTAAAACTGCAGCTGAAGAAGCCATGGTAATTTCTGCCGTGGAATTCAACCATTCCGGCTGAACATTCGGATCACTGCTATTTAAAGTTCCCAACACCTGAATCACATGATCTGTGATCTGGTTATGGAAACAGTTCACACCACAGATGTTACTATAAACATCCCTGACAATACCAGTCACTGGATCAACCAAAAGTATCAAATCATCCATATCCCTAATCTTCAACACGATATAACCATTATTATAAAACAGATCTGGTACTTCACCATTAAGAATCCGTTCCCCAAGTCCCATAGTCACAGAACCAATCGCTGTGGTATTCCATATGGTGTCACTCACCCCCTGTTCAATTGGTGAAAATGATAATGAACAGGCAAATCTGAAGGCCCAAACATTACAGGGTGTACCATTTACATCCATACCCATCCTATGGTCCATTTCTCCAGTTATGTAAGTAGATGCTGCATCATCACAGCAGGAAACCACTATGGGTGTGGTACGACTCCAAGTCACATTAAATTCACTGGCAGCTTGGTCTGCTACCATATCATGACATTTAATTACCAAAAGGGATGTGAGGAATGTTCCGTAAGCTGCTTTCATTGCCCCTGGAGCATATAAGGATTGTTTATCCAGCCAGTATTGAACCACTTCATTTGTTACTTTGGTGGTGGTTATGGCGAAGCTTCTGACACCCTCATAACCCACATCATAGAGTGTTCCGTTTTCATCTTCCATATATCCATCGAAGTATATCATAGGGCTTATTCTGACTATGGGGTTTCCTGGGAGGTTTATACTTATTGTTTCGTTGTTGTCAGGGTCCACAATGCTTATGGTTTGAGCAGCATCACCAGGATAAACCATAGTAAAACCAACCAGATCTATAAATTCACGGCGATGATTTTTAATGAAAGAAGTTTCATTATCCGTGAAATTATTCTCTACCTTAACCAACAACAGAACAAAATCCTCCAGTTGATCAAATGTCATGTTTTCAAGATGATAATAATTAATAATGGGCTGTAAATACTGGTTAGGCACGAATGTGGTAGATTCCACTGGATTTAAGAACAAACCATTAATGTATCGAATTTGATTAAATACCTCCGCAGAATAATCATTCTGATAGGTAAGATAAGCTGCATTCACCACATTACAACTCTTAACTATGTTCCCATTTACAATAAGATCCACTTCCCCATGGAATAAGCTAGTTTCCTTCCAGAGAACACTGACCCATGTTGTTGGATCATTTAAGGGTATTTCATAGGTAAAGTTAAGTTTTTGATTGGTGTTGGAGGCGTTTACAGCTGAACCCACAACATTAATAAATGCTTTGGCAGCCCAGTCCACACCTGTGAAATTATAAGCACCATCAACTGCAGCCATGACAACTGTAACATTTTGATAATTAGGATCCAACACCAGGGTGGATGATGCTTTACCTTTTAGTGTATATTGTAACTGTTGGAAAGTGTTAGTACCATACTGGGCGTGGAAATACACAAGTATACCATCGGGCACACAACCCTGAATTGAAGTATCTATATCATCACTGTTAAATGTCAGATCTGCAGTTATGGTTGCTCCGTATATCATACCATTTGCTACTTTGTAAGAGGTAGGATAAACTGTAAGTATGAGCCAGGGATCGTAATCCACATTTCCATTATAAATAATTATGTCTGCTGGTGTATCTGTAAACGCAACACTTGGAGTGTTATTTTCATGACCCCACCAGTTGTTAGTGGCGTTGACCATAACGAAAGTTCCATTTGCAAAAAGACCGTATGTGTTTCCATAGATTTGGTTAAAGTGTATCTGATTATCTGCAGATGTGTAAAGGCCAATACCACACAGGTTATAGGTTATGGAGTTTTCAAGGATCTCGTCATTTGAAGCATTTATATATATTCCATATAAACCGTTTTTGTACAATTTATTCCTGGAAATAATGTTATTATAAGAATCCAGAGAAGATGTACCTACCCAATTATATGAAACGTTATTTTTGGTAATTGTATTGTTATTTGAATAATCTAAACCAATACCAACATTTTCGTTGTTCATGATGGTATTATTTAGAATAGTGTTTCCAGTGGAATTGTAAAATACTATGCCATTGAAATTCTCAGTTATATTATTGGAATAGATGGTGCAGTCAGTTGCTGAATTCAAATAAATTCCACAATTATTGGTGGCATTGATTAAGTTAAAGAATGCAACAACGGTTCCACTACCCCATTTAGAAATATAGATGACAGGATTTGAAGGATTCGATGCATGCACAGTCACATTACCTTCTGAGATAATGGTGAGGTTTTTTGCCACAAAGATGTTTTCGGTGTATGTCCCATTTGCAACCACAATAACATCACCATCACTGGTTAAAGTGTCACTGACGGCTCCCTGTATTGTGCTAAACGATTTACAAAATTGTTTAGAAACAGTTTGGTTATAATTAAAGGCTGTAGAAGCTGTAATCGTAGTTGCTCCAGATGATGGGCTGGATGTGAGTGTAACTGTTGCTTTACCTCTTTTGGTGGTTGCTGTGGGTGTTATGGTTCCCACTGTAGTGGTGAAATTTACAGGTAAACCGTCAGGTAGTGTTCCAGATGATGATGTGTCATTTCCGTGGTTGTCGTGAGTTAAATCTGCTGTTATTTCTGAATCAGAAGTATCATTCTGCGTTACATGGATAATAGAACCAGTCAAATCAAGAACAAGCCATGGATCATAAATCACAGTGCCATTCTGATTCCAAATATTATAAGGTGTGGATGGCGTGTTGGGTGAAGCAATATATGTCACATTGTTTGATCCCCACCAGTTATTGGTAGCATTTGCAGTGCTGTTATTTGACAGTTTAAGTCCATATGTAAATCCACTGATTCTGTTGAAGTGGATTTCCACAGAAGAGTTAGAAAGTGAAATTCCAGTACCAGCATACATACTAGTAATATCATTACCGTATATTTGGGTATTTCCTGAATTTCTGATTGTTATTCCACAATTTTTAATAGTATTCTCAATTATATAGGCAGTGGAATGATTATTGACATATATTCCCACATCTTCAATGTAATTTCCGTATAAGGCATTATTTTTTGAATAATTATTTAAATAGATTCCACAAGCTTCCATGAGCCGCTTTACACTGTTACCATATACGGTGTTGTTGCTTGAATTACTCAAATAAATACCACAGCTGTTATCATCTGAAAAAGTATTTCCTCCTATAATATTGTAATCTGAATCAATAAGCTCAATACCGCCAGTATAAGTTAACACATTATCCACAATAGTACAGTTTTGGGTGGAATTTAAAAATATCCCCGGATAACTAGATTCGGCAAGAGTGAGTCCTGTGATGGTTGATCCACTACCTGGACTGGTAATGGTGAACACAGGTTTGAGAGTATCAAGGGGTTTTATAACCACGGGACTGTCTGAGGTAGAGGTTATGGTGACTTTTTTGTCAACGATTATATTTTCGGCGTAGGTGTAGATTCCACTATTCACGTATATAATATCCCCATCTTTTGTTTTGGAACTGTCAATAGCTGCTTGAATAGAACAGTAACGATCATCATTTACTTTCACTGTGGCAACTGGGAAGAGGTTGATGTATTCGAAGTTGGAACCAGGATCATTAAGATAAGTTACCTGCACATTTTCAAGAGTACTGCCACCAGGATAATTGAAGGTAAAATGGAATGAGTTCTGGAAATCCAGCCAATGATGTTGTATGAAATAAATATCTCCAGCAGTGATGTTAACATCGCTTTGTATGGTTTGCCAGATTTGATTATAACGTACTGTGTCTCCGGCGTTGTATGCGTTGTTTAAACTGTATATGTAGGGTAGATCGTAACCAACAAAATCACGCGAATACCTAGTATGACTGTATTCAGGGAAATAATTCAGTAAATTGGTATCTATACATCTGGCCCAGTACCAGGACGGTTGCAGAGAATTTCCATTAATAAATAGCTTGCTAAATACCTGAATATCATCTACATAAACGTTGATATTGCTCAGATACACTTTTCGTAGATTCGTCCCAGAATAAACAAATAATGGTTCGTCAAATTGCTGGTTTATGGTGATTGTTACCCAATTTCCTGATTCATTTATTGGGATTTGTTTGTTGATGTCCAACAGAACATAATTGTAGTACAAAGATGGGTCAAGTTCCTCACAGAAGTAATATTCATTTTCAGAGAAAAATTTCTGAATATGTATTTGACCAGAAGTATTGATTACATAATCCTGGCTTTGAATCGGGGCCTGATTACCTGCATCATCTACTGCTATAAATTTTAGTGTAAGACTCCTGATAATGGTTAAAGGGCCAGTATATCTATAGCTAGAAGTGGTAGGGGTGTCACCGTTAGTTGTGTAATAAACAGCTGGGTTAGGGTCTAAATTATCTGTTACAGTTAAAGTTACAGTTTGCGTGGTGTTGTATGTTCCGCCTATAAGATTGGTGGTTACTGTGGGTGCTGTGGTGTCAATGGTGTAGGTTATGGTTAGTGTTGTGCCTGTGTTGCCTGCTGCATCGTGTGCATAAAATTTTAAGTTTGTTATTCCCTGATCAAGGTTTAAAGTAATAGTTTTAACATGATTATTCCATGATATGCTGTTGTTAATACTGTAATATATTATGGGATTTGCATCAAGGTTATCTGTTGCAGTTAATGTCACGGATTTTGTGGTGTTGTAGGTTCCGCCTGCAATATTTGCAGTTACCGTTGGTGCTGTGGTGTCAATGGTGTAGGTTATGGTTTGTATTGTGCAAGTATTGCCGGCGTTATCTATTGCCATAAATTTTAGAGTGGTGGTGCTGGTGATATTGATAGAGTTTGTGTATCTTGTGCTTGAGGTTGTGGGTGTACAGCCATTGGTAGTGTAATAAATAGTTGGGTTAGGGTCTAAATTATCTGTTGCAGTTAAAGTTACTGTTTTTGCGGTGTTGTATATTCCGCTGGCTAGGTTTGCAGTTACTGTTGGTGCAGTGAGATCAATAATATAAGTAACTGTCTGATTAACACAGGTGTTACCAGTTGAATCACGTGCATAAAATTTGAGGTTTGTTATTCCTTGAGAAAGATTTAATGTAACACTATTAACCTGATTATACCATGTACTACCATTATTAGTACTATAATATACAACAGGATCAGAATCAAGATTATCTATTGAATTTAAAGTCACAGTCTGTGTTGTGTTATATATTCCACCTGCAAGACTAGCTGTTACTATGGGTGCTGTGGTGTCAGCCGGCTCTGTTATGGTGATATTTGTTGGTGCAGTCTGCCCATCCAGAGTAATGGTGATGGTCGCTGTTCCGGAAGTGACTGTTCCACGATTGAATGTGGAAGTGGCTTTCCCATTGCGGGTGTAGCTAGGTGTAGTTATAATACCCAAATTGGTGATGAAATTTATGGTAACATTATCAGGAACATGTCCTTGAGGAGATGTATCTGTACCGTTACTGTTATAGGTTAAATCTGCTGTTACACTTGCATTTCCACCAGAATTAACAGAAGAAGTATTTATACTTAAAACTAACCATGGATCGTAAGTTACTGTACCACCAAAGATAAAAATATCACTAGGATAACTCGTTGAAACTATAGGGCTGTTAGAACCCCACCAATTGTTAGTTGCGTTTATAACACTGCTTCCTATGGTGATGAGTCCTACGCTGGTTCCAACTATGCGGTTGAAATGTATTTCTGCTAAAGAGTTATAAACTCTAATACCATATCCTCCTCTGATATCATTTTCACATATTTGAATGTTTTCTGATGTGATGATGCTAATTCCATCTTGGATGTTGTTGGCACTGATCTTAGCACCAGAATGGTTTATGATATAAATTCCCACTTCACCATTACGTTCAATATCATTCCCTACGATGGTGTTATCAATAGAATAATAACTTAACATGATTCCAGAACTGTCCATTGTTCTGGACACAGTATTCGAGTACAGTGTATTGTTACATGAATGAGTTAAGTAAATTCCACCTGCATTATCATCTAGAATATTCCCAGATACTGTGTTGTTATGGGAATTGTAAAGAGATATTCCTCCTGTAAGGGTTAAGATGTTGTTTAAAATATAGCATTCATTGGTTGAGTTTAGAAGAATACCATATGAAGATGTGTATTGGGTAATAGTGAAACCTTCTATTACTGAATCACTGCCAGAACTATTAATAGTGAATGTTGGGCTTGAGGGATTACCAGATCGAACAGTAACATTACCATCAGAAAAGATGCCTAATTTTTTGTCAACCACAATATTTTCAGTGTAGGTTCCATTCTCCACCATGATAATATCACCATCAACTGTTAATACATCCTCAACAGCCGCCTGTATGGTGCTGAAAGACTTACGGAACGCCCCGGAAACTGTTTGACCATCTAAAGTTGCATTAACAGTTGTTGCACCAGATGATGGGCTGGAAGTGAGTGTAACTGTAGCCTGACCTCTTCTGGTGGTTCCAGTGGGAGTGATAGTTCCCAGATTGGTGGTGAAATTCACTGGCAAACCATCAGGTATTGTTCCAGAACCAGAGGTATCCTGCCCATGATTGTTATGGGTTATATCAGCAGTTATCTGAGAGTTGGATGTGTTGTTATGTGTTACATGAATCACTGCACCACTCACTTTTAGGACTAACCAGGGATCATAAGTCACGGTTCCATCATAGATTACAATATCTGCTGGTGTGTTAGAGGAGGTGATAGTGGGGTTGTTGCTACCCCACCAGTTATTGGTTGCATTTAAAAAACCAGCTAAATCTGAATAAACACCGTATTGATTTCCGAATATCTGATTAAAGTGCATTTCGAAGTTAGATTCAAAGAAATAAACACCATAATTGTTGTTGGATATTATATTTCCATAGAGGTAGTTATTATTAGAACCCTCAATGTAAATTCCAAAACCCCCATTATTCGACACAATATTCCTAGAAATCAAATTGTCACGTGAATAAATCCAAATTCCAGCATAGTTGTTGGAAATATTGTTTCCAGTTAGCGTATTATTTTTTGAATATAAACATATGCCATAGCAGGTGTTATTTTGAATGTAATTATTAAATATATTATTGTTTGAGGATAAACCAATAATACAAAGTCCATTCCTGTTTCGAGTTATCTTATTTGATTGGATGGTGCAATTGCTTGCAGAATTCAGACGGATCCCAGAGGAAAAAAAACCGGTGCCGCCAGTTATGGTAAATCCTGTGATGATTGAACCACTGCCATTTAAATTTATTGTGAAAACTGATTTTGAAGCATCATAAGCCTGAACCGTGACATTGCTACTATTAGACTGCAAATTCAATGTCTTGTTAATAATGATATTTTCAGTGTAGGTATAAGCAGAGCCATTAGCATCGTTAACTATGATTATATCACCATTAGATGCATTATTAACCGCAGCTTGAATGCTGCTACCTGGATTAACTGTCCAGTTGACATTAGCTGCAGATACTGACCCAAAAACCGAAAATAAAAAAATAACGCCTAAAAACACCAAAAATAATCTAAATCTATACACTATAATCCCCCACAACTCATGCTTTTTAGTAATATTTATCTATTTATATATAATATCTGATTTCATAATAAAGCTTGATAATAACAGGAATATAATATTTTCTATTAAAATAATATCAACAAAATTAAATACAAAGAAAAAAAATGGTATATATTTTAAAAAATTAATGAATTTCCTCCATCTTTTTAGGGACTGTAAAAAAAGTTATTAATTTTAAAATATAGATAAAAAAAGAAGTTAAAAAGAGGTTCTACCAACCCCTATCCTGCAACCTCTCAGATTCTGGTATCTGACTTATTTCCAGTCCAGGCATGGCTTTACCCAGATCTCGGCTGACCTCGGCTATGATTTCTGCATCTTCATAGTGGGCGGTTGCCTCGGCTATGGCTTTAGCCACTATCTCCGGGTTTTCGGATTTGAATATTCCACTTCCCACGAACACTCCATCTGCTCCTAGTTGCATCATCAGGGCAGCATCAGCTGGTGTGGCCACTCCTCCGGCAGCGAAGTTAACCACAGGCAGGCGTCCCTGTTTCTGGGTTTCTTTAACCAGATAGAATTGTGCTTCTTCTTCCCTGGCTACTGTCCATAATTCTTCTTCTGTTTTGTCGGGAAGTTCCCGGATGGTCCCCTGGATCATGCGCATGTGTCTGACTGCTTCCACCACGTTACCTGTGCCTGCTTCTCCTTTGGTCCGGATCATAGCCGCGCCTTCATCGATTCGGCGGAGAGCTTCACCCAGATTCCTTGCTCCGCAGACGAATGGTATGGTGAATTGTTTTTTGTCTATATGGTATTTTTCATCGGCAGGGGTGAGTACTTCACTTTCATCGATCATGTCCACACCCAGTGATTCTAAAACCTGGGCTTCTACAAAGTGGCCGATACGTACTTTGGCCATCACCGGGATGCTGACTGCATCCATGATCTCGGTAACCTTGCTGGGATCAGCCATTCTGGCCACTCCTCCAGAGGCGCGTATATCTGCTGGGACTTTCTCCAGGGCCATTACTGAGACTGCTCCTGCTTCTTCAGCTATAGTTGCCTGTTCTGCGTTGACCACGTCCATGATCACTCCGCCCTTGGTCATCTTGGCGAAACCCTTTTTCAATAGTTCAGTTCCATGTAGCATTTGTTATTCCTCCATTAGGGATTATACATTTATTAGAAGTATTTTTCTAAAAATTTAACCCATTGAATTCCCAATGAACATTCCAAAAGATTTATAATATGATTTGAATGGGATCTGTAGGGAATTTGTTTTTATCCAAAATTTTTAGTATACATTACTTTCATCTTTCTTTAATGGGTTATTAAAATTTTGTACATTCATGAAACTGAATTAGGTGCCATCAGGAAAACGATAAGTGGAGATTCTTAAGTAATAAGGGATACATAAATTGATTAGGTAAATATCATTTTTTATCCCGCTTTTAATGGGGGTCTGGCAACGGGAGATTCAGATGAAAGAATCGTTATCATTGAAAAATTCACCAAGTACAAGTTGTATCTGGAAAAAAACCGACCAAAATTAGTTGATGAGCTTTACAGTTATTATCATCAGGAAAAGGATGATAATATTATTTGGAGGGTTGATGGTTCATCTGGTGATAAAAATCCCAAAGAAGTGGATTATATACGTTATGACAACCCCTATGAGGCTTATCTTAATGCTCAGATCAGGGTTGGTGATGCTCTTATCCCCATCCTGGAAGAACATATCGCCTTTCTGGAATATGATGAGGACATTGATTTGGTTCTAGAATCCTTTGAACATAGTGTTTATCAGGTTAAAAAACAGACCTATACTGATGTTGAAGACTGGGAACAGCTCATTGATCATTTGTCTGAAGACAGATTGGAGGAGATCAAGAATAATCCCAAAGGACATGGGGATCTCCTAATTAAAGAACTCATCTGGATCAGGGACTATGAGAATAAATGGATGAAAAAGTAAAATTTTACAATGTTATTTGACTGGTGTTTTTTTAGACCATCACTCATTGAATTTAACAGGATTAATTCTTCCCCCTCAATGATGACTAATTCTCTCACTTAATGATTAAATCTCCCACGTGATGACTAATTCTCTCACTTAATGATTAAATCTCCCATATGATGACTGATTCTCTAACCGGGAATTTCCATATTTGGTTCTCTGTTAAAAATAGAACTACCAATCAAGAAACCTATCCATCTTATCAGTATTGTAAAGGATTGTATCTAAATGTAATGAATAGTAATTATATAAATTACATGATAATTTCCATTGACAAAAAAATTTTCCATTGCAAATTTGTAAACTCGAGGGAGAATTTTTTTAGTAAATTTTTTTAAAAATTGGGTTAGATGATGGATTTTTTTACCGTACCCACAGCAACTTCAATTAACAGCAGTGAGTAATACTTTTTAGTGTGTATTTATTCATAAAATAAGGAGTTATTTAGAATAAGAACTTAATAATAAGCACCAAAGATAAATTAAGAAGAGATTTGAGTTTACTAAAAAACTAATCAATAACGAACAACAATGCAAGGAGTGATTTAATGGCCACCAAAGAAGCTGAAATGTTTTATAAACAAGCTATGTCATATTTAGACCAGGGAAAGATTAAAAAATCAATAGAATTTTTTGAAAATGCATTGAATGTTGATAGAGATTATGTTTCTGCCTGGAATGATAAGGGAGTAGCCCTAATGGAACTGGGAAAATATCCAGAGGCACTTGAATGCTTTGAACATGTTATCCGACTGGAACCTGGTGATAACATGGCCTGGTACAACCGTGGATACGTTCTTATGATCTTAGAAGAATATTCGGAAGCTGTAAACACTTTTGACCTGTTTCTGGCAAGATATTCTAAAAAGGATGATTTCTATAAATACGCTTTGTACATGAAGGCCAAAGGATTATATTCTCTAAAAAAGTATGATGAGTCTTTAGAATTAATTAAAAAAGCTCTTAAAAAGGATAAAAAGTTCAAAGAAGCCAGAGAACTTATGAATCTCATTGGAGAAGAAAAGACAAAGTAAAGTACGTTACCAACAATATCATAATTTAATGCCTGAAGTTAACGGAGAAACGCGATTAAAAGAGAATAATCAAAAAAAATAAGTGGTTTTATGAGAGCACCAGAGCTTTTAAGTCCGATAGAGATAAAAACTAGAGCATCCGGCCTTAAAAACTGGTCTGTTTTGGAAGACCATTCCTTGGTAGCAGTTTTCGAATTTCCTGACTTTGCAAACGCCCTTGAATTCACAATCAAAGTAGGTTTAATATCAGAAGAGATGCAACACCACCCTGAAATCAATTTATCATGGGGAAAAGTGGCTTTGGAGATAACTACCAACGATCGAGGCGGTTTAACCGAACTGGACTTTTCATTCGCCAAAAGAATCAATGGATTGATTAAAGCGAATGAATAGATTTTATGAAGATCTGCCTGTAGATTTGACTATCTTTTTTTGATCAGTTACACTTGAAATGTATGTCTACAGGATGATCTGATCACTCCCCCACTGGTCAAATTTAATCAAATTTAACCCCTTGTTTATAAATAAGATATGAAATTTGACAAAACACATTAATTATCAAAAAATTGTGTTTAATGGTTAAAACTAATTGTTATCCTGACCAATTAGATTTTCTAAACGTTTGATTGCCTGATAACGATCCTTTTTTTCCAGCCGAGCCTGTTCCAGTGCATCCTTCAGGGTCCTGATAGAGTGATCATACACTTCCCTGTCCACGGGGTAGGGGAAACCATCCTTACCCCCATGGGTGAAACTGTATTTAACTGGGTCATCCCAGCTAGGCTGGTCCCCATATACCAAATCAGAGATCAAGGCCAGTGCACGTATCTTCTTAGGCCCCATGCCTTTTAAAGAGACGAGTTCTTCATAACTTTCAGGTTGCAGTTCCCATGCCTTTTTTAGAACTTCAAATTCTCGGCAGGATAGATCTGTGTCTAACACTGGATGGTGGCGGGGTAAAGTGAGTTCTGGGCAGAATATATCAAGATTGGTCTGTTTTATCTCAATTTGAGGTTTTTTCTGGAAGTACTTTTTCAGATGTTCAGGATTATCCAGAACCAGATCCAGACTGGTCTGTCTTGAATCGTAACTCAGATCAGATGTCATATCCAGGCTTTTTTTCTCCTGCAGGTCACAGCAGATCCCAGTGTGGGGTTCATTAATGTAGTTTTCCACAGAATCAGAGAGCCAATGGTAACGACGGGCATACTTAGTGGATTCATTCATACCCTGCTGCACCACAGCCCATTTACCCTTTTCAGTTAGGAAAAAAACGTGATGGTAAAGTTGGTAACCATCCTGTATACATGAATTATCGATCTTGGCAGAGATCTTACTGGAATATACCAGCCCATCCAATTTTTTTTCAGAAAGTGAGAATAATTCACCGGCACCCTGGATTTCCCGGGGTGTTTGGCGTGACGTGCGACCTTTACCCCCTGCAATTAGAATACCATGTTTTTCAGGGTTTATGGATGTTTTTAAAGCACCACAGGTTGTGGTAGTGGTACCGGAACTGTGCCAGTCAAATCCCAACACACAGGAAAATGCCTGGAACCAGTGGGGATCCGAAATCCTGTACAAGAACTCATTGGCCCCATATTCATATATCACAGCTTCAGTAATAGCCCCCGCCAGTTTCACCATGCGTTGAAAAAGCCATCTTGGTGCCTTCCCACCATGCAGAGGTAAGTTGGCTATTCCACTCCGTGAACTCATAGTAATTGATCTTTTCTTAAAGAGTATAATCTTTAGCCTAAGAGCACAAGAGAAGTATTAATTTTAACTGAAACCCCATTTAACTAAAAAATAAGTTACCAATTAAATGCAAATGGAATAATTCAATTAGATTCTAATGTTTTAATGGGTGCATTTGTTAATTATTCTGTCCAGTTCTTCAAGGATTGCCTGATTATGGTCATGATAGAAATAGTTCTTGATGTTTTTCCGGTATTCATCAGATCGAGAGAAGAAACGTTGGATATCTTCCATTTCCACTTCTTCATGGAATTCTCCATAGCCCAACCTGTCCAGGTAAATGGCATTTAAAATCTGTTCGAACTGTTTTTTCACCGGAATACTCAAAACAGGTTTTCCAAGATATAAAGCCTCACTTATAAGGGTAAATCCTCCATTAGAAATTACAGCTCGAGCTTTAGCCATATCCTGAAAAAATTCATCCTCATTAAAAGTTTTAAACAATAAGTTTTCATCTTTTTTGTCCTGGTGGAATCCATAAACCACAAATTCATCATCAAACTCTTTTAGGATATCCAGCAATGTGAGGTTAGAATCACTGGTCTGGTAAACCATTACCTGTTCTCCATTATAGGGTTTAAGATTCATTATCTCATCACGTAGAACTGGAGGGAAATATTTAGCCTTTTTAGGATTTTTAAGTGGAGGATAAAAATAGGTGGTTATCAGGTATCGGGTAGGGTGTTGAATGAATGATCTGACCACTCCTTCGGCAGCTATTCTGTCTGTACGGTACTTTCGGGGTATTTCTAACTCTGCCTGGGTGAGAACGTGCATGTTATCCAGGCTGATTAAGGGGATGCGCAGGATTTTTGATAAAAGGTTAGAATAGAATTCAAAGTCAGAAATGATAAGGTGAGGTTTCACCGCCTTTGCAACACTGTACATGAGACGTAAACTGCTTTTTAAGTCTCCGGGGAGATCTTTCATTCCTTTAATGAAGGTTTTGGCATTTTGGACTGTGTTATCCTCATAAACTGTGTTAAATCCACCAATTTCATAAACATTATCAAAACGGGCAGAAAGGTAACGGTAAGCACGGTCTGATGCAAATATATGGACTTCATGATCTTTGGTGAGATGATTAAGAAGAACTTTATCCCTTATGGCATGACCCATTCCCTCTCCACACACTGAATAAAGTATCCTCTTCTGGTCAGGGTGGCCAAATGTGTAGTCCAGATCTTCAGCTGTTATTTGCTTGCCTCTGAACTGGTAGAAAGTGCTTTTTGCATACTTAAAGGCCACATTGCGCAGTCCTTCTTCCTGAACTCGGCGGGTTGAAACAAGAAGTTTTGGACTTCTGAGGACCTTGAATTGGCTTATGGCACCTATGCGTTCTATGTAGTCAGTGTCCTCTCCAAAATCCAGGTCTTCATCAAATCCTTCCACCTCGTCATGCAGTTTTCTGGTGGTGATTATTCCATAACACCCTGCACCGTGAGGTTTGATGTTTTCCACCCTTTTCATGAAAAAATTAGCAAAATCATGGGTTATCTTGTTTAAAAAACTGTCACTTAACGGTGCGATCTGGGTGATGGCAATCCCCAGTTCTCTCTGTTGAAATTCATCCAGGCATAATTTCAGGTAATCCCTGGTCAATATCACATCTGAATCAAGAAATAGTAAAAATTCACCCTGGGCTGCTTCAGCTCCACGGTTACGCCCAGTTGCAGGCATTCCTCCTTTAACAACTTTACATCCCCATTTTTCGGCAATTTCTCTGGTGCGATCCTCAGATCCTGCATCAGCCACTATGATCTCATAGTCATTGAAATCCTGCCTTTTTATACTCTCCAAGAGAGGAGGAAGGTAATATTCTTCATTGAAGGTAGGTATAATAATTGAAAGCTTCATTATTCTCCCAATACGTTAAATTTTTTTCATTTAAGATAGTTTCGATTTCCTAGAAGTAGGAAAAGAAATCCCATGTCATGAAAAATCCATCAGCACGACCCTGATAGGTTACAAAAAGGCTTTCTAGGGTTTGTTTATCACTGACACTGGTATCCATTCTGATCACAGTCCGATTACCCTCTTTTTGGGTGCTTAAAACATTATAATCACTCAGATCAACGGGTTCAAACTGATTTATAACTGTTATTTCACGATATGAACTGTTATTTCCAGCTAATTCCAATCCCACTCCAGATAACACTATAAGACCCATGACAGCAATGGGTATGGCGAGTTGTCTAAACTGGAAAGGCGTTCTAACAAAGTAGATGAGTATCAACAGACCCAGACCAAAGACTAATGGTTGACTGTAAAGACCCCCATCCACCATACCAATAATGGCAATAGTCAATGCAAAAGCTATTAAAACTTTTTGAACTGGTTTTCTCTCGTCTAAAGAAAATAGTCCAGTGATACAGGCCAGGGGCAGGGTGATTAAGATGAAATAAGCCCAGGGGATAACATCAGGATACAGACTGCCTCCGGTGTGTACATGCTCTGGTACCAATCCTCCCATACTATCAGCCAGGTGTCCGAAAACTGATTTGAAAACATGAGTATGCATAGGGCTGGTTGAGGTGGAAGTGGGATTAGTGGAGACAAAAATTGTTAAAGGAGACACTCCATACTTCAGACGGATATAAAATTCGATTAGAACACCCACCACACAGGTTAAGATAATGATGATCAGGGTCCATTTGAAGAATTTTTTGCCATCAGGACTGTAGTTGGTAATTTTCTCTTTTATAGGTGTTAAAACTCCCCATGTATTTATTAAAGAGTTTAACAGGAGAAAACTGCCCATTGCTGCCATGAGAAGGACTGCTTTACCCTCTGATGAGCCAGATAAAAGTGGCCAGGTGATCATCATCACCACTTGATCCAGTGGTGATGTGACATAGACGAAGAGTCCTAAAAGTATCAGGAAAAATCCAAGTAATCCTATTTTATCTATTTTCAATCCATATCACCTTAAAATGATTAATATTTTCCAATAATTTATCATGGGGATTTAACTGACTTCCAACATCTTTTCAACTGCACTGCGAGCCTTATCTGCAATTTCCTGTGAGACAGTGACCAAGAATTTTTCCTCCATCAGGGAGCCTTTAACCTTTTCCAGGGTATGGAGTTTCATGGTTTCACAGATAGCTTCATCCAGTAAAGGATATATTAGTTTATGAGGATATTCTCGTCGGAGTCGGGTTATCATGTCCACTTCAGTACCAATAAGAAAAGTTTTTTGGGATGATTCTGCCACATGTCGGATCATTCCCCCGGTGCTTAGCACATGGTCTGCCAGTTTCTGCACTTCACCATCACACTCCGGGTGAACCAGTACCTCTGCATCAGGATAATTTTCACGTGAAAAGGTAATATCTGCAGAGTTAAACATTTTATGCACGTAACAGTGACCTTTTTCTGGTATGGGTATTATTTCTTTATCGGTCTGCTGTTGAACATGCCATGCAAGGTTCATATCCGGACCAAAGAGTATCTGGTCCTCATCCACACTTTTTACTACTTTGACTGCGTTGGCTGATGTGCAAAGGATGTCTGCCTCGGCTTTAGCCTCGGCCATGGTGTTAACGTAGAGTACCACAGCAGCATCAGGATATTTCTCTTTGTATTTGCGTAATTCTTCTGCAGGGAGCATGTGTGCCATTGGACACTCTGCCTGGGGATCTGGAATCAATATCTTTTTTGATGGATTTAAAATGGCTGCAGTTTCTGCCATGAAATCTACTCCACAAAAAACAACCAAATCGGCATCTTCAATTTCAGAAACCTTAATACACAACTCCAGAGAGTCCCCCATGAAATCTGCAATCTCCTGTATCTCAGCAGGTTGATAATTATGAGCCAATATTATGGCATTTTTCTCTTTTTTAAGTTTCAAAATCTCTTCCTGGTCAAGGTTCAACCTAATCTCTCCTTCATATCATCTTCCCTTGTAAAATCCCTTTTAATGATAAGTTTATTGGAAAAAATGGTAAAAAAATTGGATTATTGGTAATCAGATAAATTTGTTTTGTCTTTCCCAACTAAAAAATATTTCCATCTGATAAAAATATCCATTAAATTCTGCTTAATTATATTTGATTACTCCATACTGAATAAATTGTTGTTTATGACATCTAGATTTATTCTATTTTTTGGATTATTCTATTTCTGCACCTTCCAGTGCATGGCTGCAGGGACATTCCCTGTTATCTGAAATGTTAAGTATGGAGTTGTGAATGAGTCTGGTTAATTCTTTTTTCTTCTCTTCTGCAACTTCAAATACCTCATCTAGGGTAATTTTCTCTGAAGATACAGATGCAGCATAGTTAGAGACCATGCATATGCTGGCGTAGCACATTTCAAGTTCTCTGGCTAGGACAACTTCAGGAAGACCAGTCATTCCCACCACGGCTCCTCCAATCTTACGGAACATTTGGATCTCCGCGGGAGTTTCAAATCTGGGACCCTCAGTGCAAACATATACTCCACTTTCAACCACCCTTCCATCCACTTTCTGTCCATTTGAGATTAAAGTTTGCCTCAGTTGTGGACAGTATGGTTGTGTGACATCCACATGGACTGCCCGATCATCATAAAATGTGAAGGGCCGACTACGGGTGAAATCCAGAAAATCATCTGGTATCAGGAATTCTCCGGGTTTTAAAGATTCATTAAGAGATCCCACAGCATTGGTTGCCAGGATCCTATCTACTCCTAACATTTTGAGAGCATAAACATTGGCCCGGTAATTTATCATGTGAGGTGGAAGATCATGGCCCTCTTTATGGCGTGGTAAGAACGCAACCTCGTGATCTTCAAGCATAAAAATTGATACAGGTGGAGATTCACCGAAAGGAGTCTTTAAAACCTTTTTTTCCTTTAGATTTCCCCTTTCAACTAGTTTGTAAACTCCGGTGCCACCAATAATTCCCATCATATCTTCATTTCTCCTGGTGATAAGAAATTTTATATTACAATTGATTTGTTAGTCTGATTTGTTTTAAATTTATCTGGATGTTTACCTTAATCTATCCTTTAGCCACTCCCATTGGTACCATTCTTCCAACTAATCTGGAAATACCTGATTTATGTACAGTTTGAACCACCTGATCAACATCCTTATAGGCGCCAGGTGCTTCTTCAGCCACTACTGGCATTGAATTGGCTTTCAAATATATTCCTTTATTTTCAAGGACTTTCAAAACCTCTTCACCATGGTAGGTGCGTTTAGCACCGGCCCTGCTCATCTGGCGACCTGCACCATGGGCAGTTGAACCGAATGTTTCCTCCATTGCAACCTCAGTTCCATGTAAGACATAGGAAGATGTGCCCATTGTTCCTGGGAGCAAGACTGGTTGGCCTACTTTCTGATAAGCTGCAGGTAACTCTTCTCTCCCTGGTCCGAATGCCCTGGTGGCTCCTTTACGGTGAACATAGAGTTGAGTGTCTTTTCCCTTAATAGTGTGGGTCTCTTTCTTGGCAATGTTATGAGCCACGTCATAAACAATTTCCATGCCCATATCCTCTGCATCAGCATGGAATATTTGTTCAAATGATTCCCTCACCCAGTGTACTATCATCTGCCGGTTGGTCCAGGCATAGTTAGCTGCAGCAGCCATTGCAGCGAAATAATTCTGTGCTTCTTCTGATTCTGCAGGGGCACAGGCAAGTTGCCGGTCCGGGAGTTCGATCTGGTAATGTTTGGCTGCTTTGTCCATAATACGTAGATAGTCACTGCAAATCTGATGTCCGCATCCTCGACTGCCAGAGTGAATCAGTACAGTTACCTGATCCTTTTTCAATCCAAATGTTCTGGCTGCATCTTCATCGAATATTTCATCAACTTTTTGAACTTCCAGGAAGTGATTACCCGAACCTAAACTGCCCAATTGGGGTATTCCCCTTTTTTTGGCCTTATCACTCACTTTGGAAGAATCAGCGTCATCCATACAACCATTTTCTTCCAGGTACTCCAGGTCTTCTTCCCAGCCATAACCGTTTTCAACAGCCCATCGTGCCCCATTATCCAGAACATCATCGATTTCACCCTCACGAAGCCTTATTTTTCCTTTACTCCCTAAACCTGAGGGCACGTTTTTAAACATTACATCAACCAGTTCTTTGATCTTGGGTTGAACATCTTCAAATGTGAGGTTTGTGCGTAAGAGCCTTACCCCACAGTTTATGTCGAAACCAACACCTCCAGGGCTTATTACACCTGTGCGGGTGCTGAAAGATCCTACTCCCCCTATGCTGAACCCGTAACCAAAATGGATGTCGGGGAGTCCAATAGAAAATTTCTGTATTCCTGGTAGGCAGGCTACATTTGCCACCTGGTCTACTGCTCCTTTTTCCAGTGTTTTAATAGCATCATCATCCAGATATATCCTGCCAGGAACCCTCATTTCCTTCTTATAATCCCCTGGAACTTCCCAAACGCAATCTCGTACCTTTTTTAGAGTTTTTTCTGTGACCATAAAACCAATCTCCTTAATTAAGCCAGCGACTCCTTATTAATTCTTTCTGAGTCTATTCATCTATTTTAAAATCACTAATTATGAAATTTGATACTGGTTGAATACAAAGTCTTTAGTTATTAGATTAGTTATTATAATGTATCTCCTATACCAAGATTTCTATTTTTACATAGTTTGACAACAACATGAACTAAACCAGAAATCATAAAATAAATGTTTTCAAATAAAATAAGGTATGGATTGGGAAAAGTTTTAAGCATGAAGATGATTTTAATTGTTTAACCAGAATCAAGGGGACATGTTCAATGAAATCAAAAGAAGAAGTCAAGATAAACAAGAAAGATGTTATGGGTGTGATGCATGTTTTTACTCGTGTCCCTCCCCTCATGTTGAAGATGGTTGTGAAAAGAAATAAAAACTTGGTTAAATCATTCGAATCACAAATAAAAGATTATTATGGCAAATTAACTGACGAAGAAATTGCCAAGATAGAAAAAGTCATGGAAACACCAGTACCTCAACTTCAAGGAATATTGAATGAAGCTTACATAGAAAGTGGGCAGAAACAGTTGAAAATACTTGCTGATCCTAAAGCAAAAGACTTTATTGAAAGGAATTTGAGAGAACTTGAACTTTTATTATCATCAATGAATGAATAATTCCATGATCAGACTGGAAATTTTATTATGAGATTAAAAACCAAATACAACAAAAGGAGTATGTTGTAAACCTAAAAAAAGTTTTTTCTGGAATTATTCAAAATAGTCTCCACTTCCCTCCTGGACATGTTAGGCAATATATCCTTACGATAAAGCATTCTCATCATGGTTTTATCCAAGTCAGAGTATTCAGTGATATCAGGGCCACCAGGACATAACGCACTATTTTGATTCTGATTATGATGCAATCCAAGACTATGGGCCAGTTCATGGATGATAACATGGGAACGCCGTTTTTGGCTCAGATTGTCAGTTCCAACGAATACTTTGGCTTTGTAAATTTCCCCAGCAGAGTTACCTCCATAAATACCACTGGTACTCACCAACCAGAGGGTGAAACCATCAGCTTCTGAGGGGTTAACAGAATACTGGGCAAATTGTGCGTGAGGAATGAAATATATCTCAATATCAGGTTCCATTTCATTTTTATCATCAAGTACAAGTTTTAGGCCTCCAACATTTCCATTAATATCATTAACCGCCTTTTTAAGAGTATTAATATCTTCCTGGGTGGGAGAACCCATGATTCGAACTCTTACAACATTAATATTCCATTTACCCACCCGATCATATTTATTACCATAATCATCAGGACTGAAAGCTGTTTCCATAAAAGTGTCGATCTGTTCTTGACTGTATTTTTCATTTTCATTGGAAGAACCAACACCATAAATTTCATTTTGATAAAAAACACCTACAGATATAATTAATATACCCACTACCGCTACTATAATGCAGATTTTGAAGATATTCTGAGACAGGAAGTTTCTAGATGGTTTTTTCATCCCTTCGTAGTTTGGAATTTCCAGTGCATCATCACGTTCTTCATGAATTTTGGATACTTCCCAATCATTCCAAGACTCAATCACTCTTAATTTACCGCCACAATCGCATTTAAGAATGAAATCTTCGGGAGATTCACCTTCCTGAAGTTTGTAACACCCTCCACATTCTTCACAGACTAGATAAGGCATGATAAATCACTACCCATGATTAAAGCCAGAACAAACCAATTTTAATGTTATTTAAAGTATTATCATGTAAAGTTCTAACACAAACTAAAGGTACCCCATGTAAAGTTTTTTTCGTGATCTAGAGTGTTTTACGTATCTAAAATTACCTGCAACATGTAACCGTTTTCTTTCTTAATTTCCATTTGATGGAAGGTGACTGCTTTAACTTCAATTCTTATTTCATGGTTAGATTGCTTGAATTCTTCCCCCCAAATCTTGGAATGGAGAACAATATTACCTGAATTGCCCGGAGTTATCTTAACACTGAATTGGGAGAAAACCAATCCTTCATAGTCATGGATGAAGAGTAATTCACTTAACCAGTCATAGAGAAGGGCCTGTTCATCTTCTGATTCCAGCTGGATATCTCGCTTAATCAGTGGTTTAACACGGGAGGTGTCAGTCATGACTTCAAACATTGCCAGAGCAGCATTCCCAAAAGCCTCATCCAAGGTCCCACCATATGCCCGAAAGCCAACATCAGCAGTTACATCAAAGTATTCATATTTAACTGTATTTTCTTTTTTATCCACTTGATTAAACCTCTTTAATTAGACTAAAATTAGGCTACTTCTCGGGGGAACTCTTCTCGCACCTTTTTAGGTTCCAATCCTCTGCCAAGCTTCCTGGCAATTTGCTCATAATATTCCGTGGTTTTAGGAGTGGTTGAGGGGTTGATTTTCTTTAAAGCAGCTTTAAAATGCCGGTAAGACACTTTCTGAATATTCATATCTTCATGAAGTGCGATCATGCCTGCTTTACGACATAAAACCTCAATATCTGCCCCAGAGTACCCTTTTGTCTTTTTGGCAAGTGTTTCAAGTTTAACATCATCATCCAGGGCCATGTGTTCAACATGGACTCGGAGAATTTCTTTTCGCGCATTCTCGTCTGGTGGTGGTACCAGTACAACTTCGTCAAAACGTCCTGGTCTAAGTAGTGCAGGGTCCATCAGGTCCGGCCGGTTGGTTGCCCCTATAACCACCACTCCTCTAAGTTCTTCCAGGCCATCCATTTCTGATAGGATGGTGTTAACCATGCGCTCGGTAACTCGGGGTTCACCGGCTGCGGATCCTCTGATGGGTGCTATGGCATCGATTTCATCAAAGAATATAATGCAGGGAGATGCCTGCTTGGCTTTTTTGAAGATTTCGGCTATTTTTCGTTCTGATTCACCGAACCATTTACTCAATATTTCAGATCCTTTAACTGAGATGAAGTTGGCCTTGGATTCTGTGGCCACTGCCTTTGTAAGCATGGTTTTTCCGGTTCCAGGAGGTCCAAACAGCAATATACCCTTGGAAGGTTGTATTCCAATGCGTTGGAACGACACAACATTACTCAATGGCCATTCCACCACTTCTTTCAAGTTTTCTTTGAGTTCATCCAATCCTCCTATATCATCCCAATGGACATTGGGAACTTCGATGAACACTTCTCTCAGTGCAGAGGGACTTATGGATTTCATGGAGTCGATGAAATCATTTTTGGTGACGAAAAGTTTGTCCAGAACTTCAGAGGGTATTTTCTGGTCTTCCAGATCAATATCTGGCAGGACTCTTCTCAGGGCGTTCATAGCAGCTTCTCGGCAGAGTGCTGCTAAATCTGCACCTACGAATCCGTGAGTGGCTTCTGCCAGCCTATTAACATCCACATCATCAGCTAATGGCATTGCACGTGTATGTATTTCCAGTATTTCAGCCCTACCATCCCGGTCAGGAACACGTAATTCAATTTCCCGGTCAAAACGTCCAGGTCTGCGCAGGGCAGGATCAAGGGCATCAGGACGGTTGGTGGCTCCAATAACAATTACTTTTCCTCTTTCTTTCAATCCATCCATAAGAGCTAGGATCTGGGCCACTACTCTGCGTTCAACTTCACCGGTGACTTCTTCTCTTTTAGGGGCGATGGCGTCAATTTCGTCAATGAATATCACTGTAGGGGCATTTTGAGATGCTTCGTCAAATATTTCACGAATTTTCTTTTCAGCCTCTCCCACAAATTTGCTCATAACTTCAGGTCCGTTAATGGCCACAAAATTTGATCCGCTCTCGTTAGATACTGCTTTTGCCAGAAGTGTTTTCCCAGTACCGGGTGCCCCATGTAAGAGTACTCCTTTAGGAGGGTCTATTCCCAGTCGATCAAATATTTCTGGATGGCGGAGTGGAAGTTCTATCATCTCCCTGACCTTGGATAACTCCTGTTTAAGTCCGCCAACATCATCATAAGTTACATCAGGGACCTTTTTCTCCATTACTTCCACTGCCTCGGGTCGGACTTCCACATGGGTGGTGTCATTGATACGCACCAGTCCTGCCGGGTTGGTTGAAACCACAGTGAATTTGATTTCCCCCAGCGAAAAAGGGGTGGTTGCTTCGAAAAATTCTCGGAAAATGTCTTCAGATCCTGGAAATTCTCTTAAAGTTTCTTTGGTTCTCCTGGGGGACACCAGTGCCAGTACATCACCCCTGGTAACGGCTCGTCCCATGAGGTTTCTTTTGATAATATCTCCTGAGGCCATGATGCGCATTCCCTTGGCTGCAGGAGCAATAACGACTTTGTTTGCCATCCTGGGCTGTGTTTTACGAATTGTGATTGTTTCTCCTATGGATGTCCCGGCATTGGAGCGGGTGAGTCCATCCATACGAATTATTTCTAGCCCAACATCTGCAGGATATGAATTTCCAGCAATGGCACCTGTGGTTCTTTTACCTATTATTTCCACAATATCCCCAGGAGATGCTCCAATCCTAGCCATTAATTCCGGGTCGATTCGCACCATTCCTTTACCTACATCCTGTTGCAATGCTTCAGCAACTCTTAGCTCTGTTTCGCCTTCAGGCAATATAATCCCTCCAAGAGTGTTAAAATGAATTTTTTTCTACTTTTTATGAAAACTTATTACCTTTCTTGTGAAGTTTAATCTATGTGGAAGATGATTTAAATTTTTGTTGATCTTCACCCACCACATGATTACTTCTCATACGCTCTTTTTCTCTTCCCTTAAATATGTTGAATGCCTCATTTGTTAATAAAAGAGGGATAATATGCAAAAAAGTTATGGGAAAAATTCAATTCCGGATTTAAGGAGAAAAAATCGGCATATGGACGAAATAGACCTTCGATACCTTAGTATGCGTTACTTTGTTCCAGCGGTGATCATGATTACCATACTCATGATCGGGGTGATGATGGTGTCTGCCACTCCCAACTCCAACTTCCCGGCCAGTATGTGAATAATTTGAATCTAAATTTGAAAAAAATCCAGAAAATGTAGTATGGATCCATAATGAGGGGGTTGAAATAATCTTTTATGAAAATAGTAAGGGATATAACATTTCAATGGATTTACTAAATGAATTCAAAAGTGCATTCCTGGCATGATTTATGTTTAAAATTGGGCACAGAATTGTTACAGATAATTTAAATCCTTTCTTTATATTCCAATTCATTGAATTTGATGATGAATTTCGTTCCATGATTCCTGTCCATTTCAATTTCACCATCAAGTTGTTTTACTAGACTATAAACTAACTGCAGGCCCAGAGATTTAGCATTTTTATAGTTAAGATTTTCCGGTAATCCCACTCCATTATCACTGACCGTTAAGATGTATCCATCATCATCTAATTGAAGCAGTACCTGTACTTCTCCCTTTTCACCTGAGGGGAATGCATGTTTCAGGCTGTTGGAGACCAGTTCACTGATTATAAGTCCACATGGTACGGCAGTCTCAATATTCAATTTGACCTCTACCACATCTATTACTGGTTTAATCTGTTCATGAACATCATATGAGTAAAACAAATCTGAAACCAGCCTCTTTATGTAATCATCAAATTTGATGTGAATTAAATCTGTGGACTGGTAAAGTTTTTCATGAAGCATGGCCATGGATTTAACCCGGTTCTGGCTTTCCTTTAAAACATTTTGAGTTTCCTCACCCTCCACATATTGAGTCTGCAAATTCAGTAGACTGGATACAATCTGCATGTTATTTTTTACCCGATGATGAATTTCCCTGAGCAAAACTTCTTTCTCTTTTAAAGACTCCTTAATCGCTTCTTCAGCACGGGAACGTCGTATGGCTATGGATGCCTGATGAACAATTGTTTCTATGACTTCTTTATGTTCTATGGACTGATCTTTCAGGAGAGCTATGGACACCCCTCCAAAATGGCGACCTTCAAATGAAAATCTAATACTGTAAACTCCTACCACATGGAATATTTTCTCTATCATCCTACAAATTGGTTTAGGAATTTTTTTAAGAGTTAAATCATATAATCCTCCTTTATATTCAGTTAGTACTTCGCTTCGGTGCTTTTTGAGGTCTTCCATACTGATGTCGTCCACTGAAAATTCCATTTTGTAAGGATCTACCCCTAGAATGTTGGTGAGTTTATCTAAGAAGTTGTTCGGACCTATTATCTCCATTATACGCACATTTTTCTCGTTGGGCGAAATTCCACTGACTATCACATAAGAATCGGGTAAAAGTTCCTTTACAGCATTTCCTGTGACCGTATATATTTCACGAGTACTGGTCACTCCCACCAACTTCATAGCCACCTGGTTGGTTATTTCTTTTTCCAGTATCGATGTTTGAAGATCCCTGAGAGTCCTTTTACGTTGAGTGATGTCTGCTATGATATGAACTGCTCCGGTTAACTCACCCGATTCATCAAAAATAGGGTCTGCAATTAACTTATACCATTTATCATCAATTGGAATTTCTAATGACTCTCTCTTCCTGCTTTTCCACATTCTAACCACAGGACAATCTTCAACTGGTTCTGATACATCATGAACCACTTCCCAACACTTTTTTCCTAAAAATTCCTGGGAAGATTTTCCAAGAAATGATTCCATTGCCAGATTACACTGTTTTAATGTTCCATCAATACCAACAAAACATATACAATCACCGATAGAGTTAAAAGTGGTTTTCCAACTTTTATATGCTTTTTCAAGTTCTGATCTGTAATAATGTGTTTGTGTAACATCAAAAATAACTCCATCAATATACAGGGGTTTTCCATCATCCCCATAAACTGGTTGACCGCGTTCCTGGAAGTATCTGACACTCCCATCCTTATGTTTTATTCTGTACTCCACTTCAAACGATTTTCTAGATTCAATGGAATTTTTAACAGTTTTTACCACATATTCCCTGTCTTTGGGAACTATTAATGGATCTATGGAACATACTTCACCATGCTTAAGTTCTTCTGGTAAAAACCCCGTCATCCCTGTTACCATATCATTAAAAAATTGCATCTTCCAGTTTTGCCTTAAAAACACTCGATAAACAATTCCCGGTAAATTTTCTGAGAGTGTTCTGTAAGATTTTTCACTTTCACGTAACTTTTTATTGGTTTCATGCTTGAATAGAGCCAGTTCAACTGTGAATCTGAGTTCAATCACGTCAAATGGTTTTAAAAGATAGGCATAAGGTTCTGTGAGTAAAGCCTTCTTAACCGTGGATTCATCAGAAAGGGAAGTTAAGTATATAACTGGTATATCAAGATCTTGAATGTCAGAAGCTGCTTCAATCCCTGTGATGTCTCCTTTAAGAGCTATGTCCATTAAAATAAGATCTGGTTTAATTTCTATTGCCTTTTCTATAACTTCTTCACCAGTAGACACAACGCAGGGGACCTTATAACCAAAGGATTCCAGGGTGCGCTTAATATCCATGGCTTCTATTCCTTCATCTTCCACCACAAGAATTCGCACCGTTGACATGAAAATCTAACTCATTAACAAAATTATAGTGTATTATAACTCATTAATAAAATTATAGTGTATAATATGTTATGTATTTGATGGAATATTCCAAGAAAAATCACCTCTACAGTTGAAATAACCCTTCGATACCTTGGTATGGGTTACTTTGTTTTAGTAGTGATCATGACCACATTACTCTTGATTAGGGTGATGATGATGTCTGTTACTTTGAATTTTAACTTACTGACCACCATTTTAGATGATTAATAATTTTTAAATCACAAGATAATCCAAAAAGAAATATAAAAAAGATAAAAATAGTCTTAAATTAAGTTCATGGAACTACTTCAACTGGAGAACCTGTTGTTGGTTCATTATCGTCAGATCCAGTATCTGATCCAGTGTCAGATCCTGTACTAGAACCCGTGCCAGATCCTGTACTAGAACCCGTGTCAGATCCAGTGCTAGAACCCGTGTCAGATCCAGTGCTAGAACCAGTTGTATATGAATTTATCCCACTATATTGACTATCAGTCTGATCCAAAGTTTCACTGTCAGATTGTTCATCTGTCAAATCAGATGTAGTATCATTTGCCTCATCGTTAGAGTCCCCATCATAACTTACATCTGTTATCAATGAATTTGAATCTGAGCCCAAAGCCCCTGGTATCATATAGAAACCTATGCATAGTACCAACATGACTGGGACCATTATGCTCATTAATTTATGATCTTTATTCATCATAACACCCTATTTCATATTATTTTTATCATGGCAAATAAAGTTTTCTTATTCACCCACCATTAAATATAAAAATTCATTAATGGATTTTAGAGATTTTCTTTTTACTTTGTTTTTTTATTTTTGGTTTGGTATTTTTTTATTTTTTTTATTTTTTGGTTGTTTTTCTGGGTTTTTAACCTTATTT